>CAYGRM010000026.1:0-2586 GCA_964352225.1 uncultured Saprospiraceae bacterium
ATGAAAGACGGAAATAAAATATTAGCTGGACTTGGAATTGGATTAATCGCTGGTGGAATCGCTGGATATTTTTTAGCTTCTGATGAAGGAAAAGAACTTCAAAAAAAGACTAAAAAACAAATGAAAAAATTGCAAGCAGACGTAAAGCAAACATTGAAAGAAAACTCAGAATTAATTTCTGAAAAAGTAGATGTGGCCACCGAGAATGCAAAAACGTGGGCAAATGATCTAGCAGAAACGGCAAAAACTAAATTCTCAAAAACCTCAGATACTGCTGAAAACTTTGTAGAAGAAGCACAAGATGATTTTAAAAGTGGCGCAAGTAAAGCGCGAACAAAAATCGAAGAGAAGGCAAGAAAAGTTGCCGAAATTGTGGATAATGGAAAAGTCTAAGACCATTAAGAAATAATATTTCACCCAAAGATTTATCTTGGGAAGCTACTTCGGTAGCTTCCCAAAATATTTCGTTCACTTCCTTTTATTTTAAAAATTCAACATTATGAAGACCGAAGAATTACTCTCCTCTACTGGAGAAACCATTGAATATGGAAAAATGTACCTGGAACAAAAAATGGATTTCTATCGATTAGAAACATCTAAGCGGTTAGCTAAAACTACTTCAAATTTGGCAACGGTAGCAGTCATGGGGTTCTTAGGTATGATGGTGGTCTTATTTCTTTCCATTGCGGGAGGATTATTTTTAGGAGCGTTTTTAGGATCTTATGGATTGGCGTTTTTAATAATTACTGGATTGTATATTTTGGCAGTTGTAATAATTTATTTTTTCAAAAAAGAAATTATTACTAACCCTATCTTGTCTTTAGTGATTGAAGAAATGCTTGGTTAATTGTTTTTGTAAAAGTAATGTTACAATAATTTTAATCAATCACTTTTAAAAAATAATGATCATGAAAAAGAAAATCACAACTCTCGAAGAACTCGAAAAAGAACAAAAGAAATTGGAAATGATGATGGAGGTCACACAGCAAGAATTTGCTAGAAACCTTGGCACTAATCGAAAACAACTCACGGAATTTTTGTTCAAAAAAGTTGCCTTACCTGCGGGTGCTTTAGGATTAGGAGTTGCTGTAACTCAAAAAATGACTTCTACGGAATCTTCCAACACTAATATTAAGAAATCCTCAAATTCAGATATTTGGAAAAAATTATTACCAATTGGATTGGATTTACTCCAAACCTATTTTATGCAAAAGCAAAAAGAAAAATTGCAAGATATAAGCAATGAACAACCTATTGAATCACCCAACACACAAAAATTAAAATCAGTCGCTTAATGAAATCAGTCTCTAAAAAAACAAAATCGCTCGCTTTTTATTGGAATGTTCTAAAGCAAAGTTTTTCCAAGTTTAGTGAAGACGATATTTTTACTCATGCAGCGGCTTTGTCTTATTATACGATATTTTCTCTACCTCCAATGTTGTTAATTATTCTTTTTACGACCACCTGGTTCTATGATGAAACAACAGTTAAGGAGGCTCTATTTTCTCAAATTGGGGAACTAGTTGGTAAAGATGGCGCACAACAACTTTTGCTGACCATCGATAAACTAAATATATTTGAGCCTACCTTGTGGGCCACAATATTAGGTGGTACGATATTAATTTTTACTTCAACAACTGTTTTTGTTACTTTTCAAAATGCTCTGAATAAAATTTTCAGAGTAAAACCCAAACCAAATGGTTGGGGTATTTTGAAGTTAATCAAAGATAGAGTTCTTTCCTTCACGTTACTGATCGGAATAGCTTTTATTCTACTAGTCTCTTTAGCGGTGAATGCGTTTCTCGAAACCTTTGGAAAATATGTGGAGCAGAAAGTCGGTTTTGTTTCTGATATATTATCACTTTTCACCTCTATTATTCTTCCCTTTTTTGTCATCACGTTATTGTTTGCGATGATGTTCAGATTTTTACCAGACGCAAAATTGGAATGGAAAGACACTTGGTTTGGAGCAATTATCACGAGTATTTTATTTGTCGGTGGAAAATATGCCATTAGTTTTTACATCGGAAATAGTAATGTGGCAGGGCTATATGATGCAGCAGGAAGTGTGATGGTAATTATGGTTTGGGTATTTTATGCCTCCTTGATCGTAATGTATGGAGCGGTCTTTACCTTCACCTATAAAAGTTTAAAAGGGGAAAAAGTACACGCAACTGAATATGCTGTAAAAGTAGAATACCGAGAAATTGAAACAGATGAAGTTCTAGGAATAGGTGCTACTCATTCAACTAATAATAGATACTAAAAAGTAGGAAAATACAATTTATCCTTTATTCCTCATTGAACATTTTTCACCTTTATCTTTTTTAGAGAAAAGAGATTATTTATTAACATTAAAACAAAATAACATTTATTATGAAACGATTAAATTGGAATATTTTACCATTAATACTTTTTACATTTTTAGCCTTTACAGCTTGTGAAGAAAAATCAAAAACTGAAAAAGCTGCTGACAAAATTGAAAATACTGCAGAAGAAGTTGGCGATGCTTTTAGAAGTGATCAAGAAGAATTGAAAAAAGATATGGAAGATGCTGCGGAAAAGATCAATGACAAAATTAAAGAA
>CAYGRM010000026.1:2596-21765 GCA_964352225.1 uncultured Saprospiraceae bacterium
AGCTGATGCTGGAGATGATGCCAAGGATGGAATCAATCGACAAATTGATAACTTACAACAAGAAGGAAAAGAACTTAAAGAGGAAATGGAAAAACTAGGAAATCAAGTCGCGGATAATTGGAACAGCTTTAAAGATGGAGCAAAATCCAGATTAGACAAAATTGAAAAAAAATTAAAAGAAGAATTTTAATCAAACGGAATAAAAATTATAAATTACTCTCATATCTATTAGATATGGGAGTAATTTTTTTTAATCAAAATACAAATTAAACTTTCAAACATATGAATAAATTTATCGAAGATCTTTGGATTCAATTACAATCCTATTATGACGGATTAATAGGTTTATTACCTAAAATGGTCTTAGCTATTTTCGTCTTTACAATTTTATTTTTTGTTGCCAACCGAAGCCGAACTATCGTCAAGAATCGATTGACTAAGCGAATGGATGATCCATTATTAGCTCAATTTCTTGCTCGAATGGTAAAAGTATCAATCGTGATTTTATCTCTGATGTTGGTATTTGAAATAATTGGATTAGGTGATATCGCAGCAGGCTTAATTACGGGAGCAAGCGTAAGTGCGATTGTCATTGGATTTGCCTTCAAAGATATTGGGGAGAATTTTTTAGCAGGAATAATCTTAGCATTTAACCGTCCATTCAGAGTTGGAGATGTTGTCGATTTGGATGGAATTAATGGAAAAGTAGTGGCACTTGATATGCGTACAACTCATATCAAATCATTTGATGGAAAGGATATTTATATTCCCAATGCAAGTGTGATTAAGAATTCAGTTATCAATTATACGATTGATGGTTTTATACGAAATGAATTTGTCGTCGGCTTAGATTATGGAGCTGATGTGGATAAAGCGATAGAAATAATAAGAACTGAACTGCAAAGCGTAAGTGGTGTTTTGCAAGAAGAAAAAACGCCTACAATTTATGTTAGTAATTTGAAACCAAGTACTCTTGACGTAACGGTGCAATACTGGTTGGATACGTTTGATTCTAAATATTCTTCTCTTAACATTCGTACCAACGCCGTAAATAAAGTGTTACAAGCATTGGATCGAGCTGGATATTATTTGCCCGGAGACATTGTAGAGTTGAAAAATTACAATAATAAAGAAATCACAACTGACTCCAAAAATAAAGAAACAGCTGCCTAAAATCAGCTACTGGCATGAATGAGTTAAAAGTACGGAAATATTGATTGCTCAAAATTGTCCAACTTTTTGTATTAATGTTTGTATCATTAATGATAAGTTTCTGAGAGTTGAAAATTCTCTACATGGAAATATTAATTATTGTCAACATAAGTACTCAAGATTCTCAACATGAAATTAAGTAAAGTCATCATCGGATTTTTTTTAGCAATCACCATCGTTACTTCTTCTGGTTGTTTATTTCGATTTAAAAAAGTGGAACTTCCGGATCGTACGCTAATCGAAAAAGTTTATGTTGATCGAATGGTGAATGGTACTTACCTTTTTCAGTTTACGACAAAAGACACCTTAACCATTTATCAGGGTACTTCAGTAGAAACTATAAATTGGGAAAGACCCGTCAAAACAGTTTCTCAAAGTTCCCTCGTTTTGAAAAATTATAATTTCGCAATACGTTTTTTCTTCGGTTTTGAAAATGCCAAAGGGGAAAGGTTCATCGCGTCCGAGCGATTAATTCCTATGGAAAATGCCTCTAACTTTCGAGACCTGGGAGGTATCCCAACCAAGGATGGGAGAGTTGTTAAGTGGGGTAAAATTTATCGATCTGGTAAACTCAATAACTTGTCAGATAAAGACTTAGATTACTTTAACACTTTAGGTATCAATACGGTTATTGATTTTCGAGATGATATCGAGGTGGAGAAAGATAAGTCTCGGTTTCCTACCAATCGTGAAGTGAAAAAGGTAAGGACACCAATAGGTGATCGAAGTGGAAATATGCAAGCTCAACTCAAAAAACAAATTCGTAAAGCAGATCAAGATACCTTTGATAGTGAGAAATTTGTAGCAGATGTCATGCGACAATTCGTGGATACTTTTGCTTATCAATATCAACCTTTTTTAGATTTGGTTGCTGAGGAAGAGAATGCACCTTTATTATATCATTGCACGGCTGGGAAAGATAGAACAGGTCTGGGGACAGGTTTGGTACTTGCCATGTTGGGAGTTGATCAGGAAGTAATTTATGATGATTTTATGATGTCGAATTATTATCGAAATAAGCAAATCAATAAAACGCTAAGAAAATCCTCTTTGGTAATCAAACAAAGAGTAGTCCAGCCTTTGGTAGAAGTTAAAGAATCTTATATCAAAACTGCCTTCGACGCCATAGATGAAAAATATGGAAGCATAGATAATTTTCTAGAAAAAGAATACGGACTTGATGCGGAAAAATTAGAAGTGATCCGAAATAAATATTTGATGCACCATGATAATGATTTCTAGTGACCTCAAAGAAAAAATATATCGCATGAATGCCTCCTTAAAATTAATTTTTGAGGAGGCATTTTTTTTATAAAAAAAATCGACCACTAATGTAATGTATAAATATATTTTCAGCTGAACATTTTTTAGCTTCATCCTTTTTAGAATAGAATACTAACTTTTGAATATCGACCATATGAGTATTGAAATTACCAACCCATTTAACGGAAAGACGATTCAGTCTTATGAATCAATGAGCAAAAGAGAAATTAATCAAGCCATTGAAAAATCTCATGAGTTACATTTGACTTGGAAAAAAAATCATGTTGACTATCGAGCCAACTTGATGCGAAGAGCCGCAAATGTATTGTTAGAAGATAAAGTTAAGTACGCCAAAACGATGACCTTAGAAATGGGAAAGCCCCTCCAAGAAGCCATTTCTGAAGTCGAAAAATGCGCTTGGGTATGTAATTATTATGCAGATGCAGCGAGAGGTTTTTTAAAGAAAAGAGCAATTAAAACAGAAGCTTTCAAAAGCTTCGTAAGCTATGAACCACTCGGAGTTATCCTTGCGGTGATGCCGTGGAATTTTCCCTTTTGGCAAGTCTTTCGATTTGCTGCACCAACTTTGATGGCAGGAAATGGAGCAGTATTGAAACATGCTTCAAATGTGCCAGCGAGTGCGCTAGCCATACAAGATGTTTTTGAAAAAGCAGGTTTTCCTAAAGGACTTTTCAAAACACTTTTGGTTGGAAGTAAAGCAGTCAAAGGAATTATTGAGCATGAAAAGATAAGAGCCGTTACGCTTACCGGAAGTGGTCTAGCAGGAAGTGCAGTAGCTGCTGTGGCAGGAAAAAATATAAAGAAAACAGTCTTGGAATTAGGCGGAAGTGATGCCTATGTAATTCTTGAAGATGCTGATTTGGACGAGGCGGTAGAAGCTTGTGTGACCAGTCGATTACTTAATTCAGGACAAAGTTGCATTGGAGCAAAACGATTCATCGTAGTCGAAAAAATCTATGATGAATTTTTGGAAAAATTCAAAAGTAAAATGAAGTCCAAAAAAATGGGCGACCCCATGAAAGAAAGTACGGACATTGGTCCGATGGCAAGATTTGATCTTCGAGATGAATTGCATGAACAAGTAACCGAGAGTATTGAAAAAGGAGCAAAGTCAATTTTGGGAGGAAAAATCCCTGGTAATCGAAAGGGGGCGTTTTACCCAGCTACCATTTTGGTTAATGTGAAAAAAGGAATGCCAGCCTACGAAGATGAACTTTTCGGGCCAGTAGCTTCTGTAATCAAAGTAGCTGATCAGGCCACAGCTATCGAAGTAGCGAATGATTCCAAATTCGGCCTAGGTGCTGCGGTATTTACTCGAGATAGAAAGCTAGGAGAATATATTGCTAATAGACAACTAGAAGCAGGAGCTTGCTTCGTCAACGCTTTTGTTCGCTCTGATCCTAGACTTCCTTTTGGAGGAATCAAGACGAGTGGTTACGGAAGAGAATTGTCGAGAGATGGGATTCTTGAGTTCGTAAATGCAAAAACAGTTTATATAAAATAAAAAAAAGAAAATGCTGATCATCCTAATTTTAATTATTATTGAAATTTTTAACAATGTACCAGCAAAACGATAACCATTAGATTTTATTCGGAGAACGTTGATCTTTACTACTTTTTTTAGAATAAAATCTAGTATTGAACAAACAAATTAAACCTATTTTTTAACCATAAAAATCATATTTAACATGAGTGCTTTACAAGATAAAATAAAAGGAAATTGGAACGTAATGAAAGGTAAACTAAAAGAAGAGTATGCTGAACTTACTGATAATGACTTAATTTACGAAGAAGGTCAAGAAGATAGATTGCTTGGAATAATTCAACAGAAAACTGGACAAACTAAGCAAGCAATTAAAGATTGGATTGATAAATTTTAATCAAAAAAATCAATCTTATTAACCCACTTGCCTTTTTAAAAAAAGCAAAAAAATTATTTTTTAAAATATTAAAATCAAAATATAATGACAGATTCAATGAAAGAAACTATAAATAGTATAAATAACTTAATCTCAAGAAATCGAGATGCTGGGAAAGGTTTCGTAGAGGTAGCCAATAATATCAATCACCCTAATTTAACCCAATGGTTGATTGATTGGGCTAAAACCCATGACCAACTTGCCGACCAACTCGAACAAGTTATTAGAGAAGTAGGTAGTTACCCTGATATTGATACTTCTACTTCTTTGTTAGGTGAATTACACCATGTATGGATAGACCTAAAAGCACAATGGACGAATAATGATACTGCTGCACTTTTGAAAGAGTGTATTCGAGGAGAGAAAACAGCCTTAAAAAATTATGAAGAGGTTATGGCTATAAAAGCTTTACCCAAGTTTGTCAGAAATATATTAAATTATCAAAAAACTAAAATTAAAGAGGCAATCAAAGATTTGAAGTCCTTAAGAAAGGCTTACCGAAAAATGGAAAAAGCTACAGCTGAATAACGCTGTCTTCCTAAAGACCTACTTTTGACTATATTTAAGGAGTAAAAAATAGATGAAATTTTTATAAAAAAAAGATACCATGCCAATGAAAGAAATCGTAAAACAGTTGAACTTATTATTAGCCAAAACCAAAGAAGCCGAAAAAGGATATGCTAAGGCAGCAGAAATAGCTAAGGCAAAAGATATGAAAAATTACTTCCAAGCCAAATCAAATAGAAGAAACGTTTTTGCTTTAGAAATTTCAACGGCTATTCGCGAACTAGGCTACACCGAAGATCCTAATAAAAACTATTTGGGAGATATCCATCGATTATGGATAGATGTAAAAACAGCCATGGCATCGAATACAGAAAAAACACTTTTGGAAGAGTGCGAAAGAGGGGAGCAATATAGTCTGGAAGATTATGATAAAGTTTTAGCGTTTGAAAATCTACCTGATTCGATTCGAAATGTTCTAGAAAGTCAAAAAGGTAAGGTGGAAAAGACAATGAATACTTTAAAACGATTAGAGGATTTGTAAAAAAAAAATACAAAAAAAAAGCGATGAAAATTTTCATCGCTTTTTTTTTGATAGAGACTTTATTAATTATGTTACGTTTCCTTGTTTTGCATTTATACTTAAAACTGCGGTAGGCATAATCATTAATCTTTTTTCACTAATTAATATTCCTGTACGTTTACATACACCATAAGTTTTGTTTTCTATTCTTAGCAGCGCGGATTCTAAAGCGTTTACTTTTTTTTTCAAACGCGTCACCATTCTATCGAGCATTGCTCTATTTTGATATCTTCGACTGTCATCACTAAAACTCATATCAGCTTGCGCAATATATTTTTTTTGATCTAGTTGTTGTCGTTGCAATGACCTCAATTCTTCTTGAGCTGTTGATATTTTTTCTTCGATGTTATTTTTAAATTTTTGCAACTTTTCGTCGCTGTACTTTTTTGTTTTTTCCATTTTTTCTTTTTTCTCTAAAAAGGATGAAGGAGGCAATTGTTCACTCAAAAAATTGATTTGGAAAAATTAAAATTGGAAGGCTATTAATTAGGAAAGGGGAAGAGATTTTGGAAAAGAAAAAACCTCAAAGATATCATGATATCCATTATCATGTATTTGCATTTTGTGATGATTGATTCTCCACTTGAATATCTGGAGTAAGGTTATCTATTTCTTACAATAATGAACTAACTGAAAATGAAAGGCAGGCTAATAAAAAAAGGATATTACTTCCCAATACAAAAATTAGCAAAAATATTCCCCAATAAATCGTCCGTTGAGATTTCACCAGTAATACTTCCCAAGTGATAAATCGCCTGACGAATATCCATTGCTACAAAGTCGGAAGTAATCCCATCCTCCATACTTCGCAGCACATCACTCAAGCTGGTATGCGCTTTTTGCAATGCATCAAAATGCCGAGCATTCGTGACTACGGTACTTTCCAAATTCAATTGGTTAGTAATGACTGTATGGTGAATTTTATCTTTTAAGTATTCAATATTCATTTTTGCAATAGCAGAAACTGGAACAAATTGATCTGCTGTTAAAATTTCATTCGTATAATGTTCTGCTTTAGTGTATGGATTCAAGTCCATTTTATTGGCAATGGCAAGGAAGTGAATATTTTTCTTTACCAATTTTTCCAAATCAGCTTTGACCTCTTCCGGTGGAGTTTTGATCACATCAAAAACATAAATCAACAATGCCGACTGATCTATTTTCTCAAAAGTTTTTTCGACTCCAACTGCTTCGATCGTGTCTTGTGCTTCTCGAATTCCCGCAGTATCAATGAGGCGAAATTCAACACCTTTGATATTTAAAACTTCCTCAATCGTGTCACGAGTCGTTCCTGCAATTTCAGAAACGATGGCTCTTTCTTCATTCAGTAATGCATTGAGTAAAGTTGATTTTCCTGCATTTGGACGACCTGCAATAACTGTGTTGATTCCATTTTTGATCACATTTCCCAAGCGGAAAGATTCAATCAAAGAATGAATCAAACCTTGTATTTTTTTTACTAAAATTTTCAATTCATCTCGATTCGCAAACTCCACATCTTCTTCTGCAAAGTCCAACTCCAATTCTATCAAACTCGCAAAGTCTAAAAGTTCTTGTCTCAGATTTTTTATTTCATCAGAAAAACCACCACGCATTTGTTGCATCGCAATCGCATGAGAACTTTCCGAACTTGAAGCAATCAAATCAGCCACCGCTTCCGCTTGCGACAAATCCATTTGTCCATTCAAAAAAGCCCGTAGCGTAAACTCTCCAGGATTGGCCATCCGAGCGCCATTTGTGATAAAAACTTGAATTAATTTTTGGATGATAAAGTTGGAACCGTGGCAACTAATTTCGGCTACATTTTCTTTTGTATATGATTTTGGTGTTTTAAAAATAGAAACTAACACCTCATCAATAATATGTCCTTCTTCTCGAATGGTACCCAAGTGAATCGTATGTGTTGCTTGCTCAGTTAGTTTTTTTCCATAAAAAACTTGATCGACTATTTCTATCGCATCCTTACCTGAAAGACGAATCACTCCAATCGCTCCAACACCTGCTGGAGTTGCTAATGCTACAATCGTATCGTTTAAATTATGTTGACTCATTTATCTATTTGTTCAAAAAATGCAAAGGTAAGAAAACCTAAATTAGAATTATTTAAGGAGTAAAATTGAATTTCAGTATGGATAACAATTCAAGATAAAAATAGATGTAGAAAAAAAGGATTTTATAAAATTCAGAAAAGAATATCAAAAACGAGAGGAATTGAAAAAAATAATAGAAGTATCTGATGGAGTGGCTATTCCTAATCAAGGAGTTAGAACTCAGCCAACACTTGGAATAAATTATATTATAGCGTTGGATGGTAATTTTCCAAGTAGGAGCTAATAATTTTGCCTATTATGATAAAAAAAGTGTATTCCTCATTGAAGAATACACTTTTTTTGTAGTATGAGGAACCTATCTAGGATAGATATTATAAGCCGTTAACGAATTTTGTTAACTTACCTTTAAGGTTAGCTGCTTTATTCTTGTGCCAAGTGTTTTTCTTAGCTAATCTATCAATCATGCTGATAACTTTAGGCAATAATTTTTCTGCCTCAACTTTATCCTCCATTTCTCTCAAGTTCTTAATAGTCGTTCTAGCTGATTTTTTGTAGTAACGATTTTGAACACGCTTTTTAGCGTCTTGACGAATTCTTTTCTTTGCTGACTTGTGATGTGCCATTATGTATATATTTTCTAAAAAATTATGATCTAATTATACCATTTTCACAAATGGAGTGCAAATTTATAGCTTTTATTTATAAAAGAAAACTTTTATCCATATTTTATTTATAGTTTTTTAGAATTAAACCTTTATAAAAAAGCATAAAAACGACATTCAAATCGACACATATTTGAATATTTTCAACGATATTTGCCTAAATTTTACAGGTAGATTAGAACATTATCTGTTCTCAAACCTTAGACCTAAATAAGATCAATTATATAAATCAAAACACATTTACGATCCTACC
The DNA here is from genome assembly GCA_964352225.1 of uncultured Saprospiraceae bacterium. GTDB lineage: Bacteria > Bacteroidota > Bacteroidia > Chitinophagales > Saprospiraceae > CAJQQY01. Next base: position 11,065 of record CAYGRM010000026.1, read on the forward strand.
GTAAATACTAAGAAAAATACCATATTTAATATGAACGATTATTCCTACGTGTTCAATGCACATCCCAACTTTATAGAATCGATGTATAAAAAATTTCAAGAGGATCCTACATCTGTAGAAGATGGTTGGAGATCTTTCTTTGAAGGGTTTGAATTTGCCACCAAAGCAAATGGAAATGGTAACGGTTCCGCGGCTACTGCCCCTAGCAATGGTTCTGCGACGATGAATGAAAAAGAATTTGGAGTACAATCGATTATTCATGGCTTCCGAAGTCGAGGCCATTTAAAATCTACTACGAATCCTATTCGATCACGTAGAGACCGAAGTCCGAACTTAGATTTGGCGGATTACAATTTGGAAGAAAGTGATTTGGATAAATCATTTGCTGCAGGGGAGGAGATAGGTTTGCGAAATGCGACTTTACGACAAATTATCACAAAGCTAGAACAAATTTATTGTGGAAATATCGGTTACGAATATACTTATATTGAGAATCGAGCCCGACGAATGTGGTTGCGTGACAAAATCGAAAATAGAGACTCTAGCAACTTTGGTTTAAGTCTTGAAAAAAAGAAACGAATTCTTCAAAAAGTAAGTGATGCGGTAGGCTTCGAGAAATTTTTGCATACCAAGTATATCGGTCAAAAAAGATTTTCATTAGAAGGCGGCGAATCAACCATTGCAGCGTTGGATGCGATAATTAATGCGGCAGCCAATGCAGAAGAAGCATTTGGAAAAGGAACCAAAGAGCACCCAATCTATAATGTAGAAGAAGTCGTGATCGGAATGGCTCACCGTGGTCGATTGAACGTTTTGGCAAATATTATGGGGAAAACGTACGAACATATTTTTAATGAGTTCGAAGGTACGGCTATTCCTGATTTGAGTTTTGGAGATGGAGATGTAAAATATCACTTAGGATATTCTTCTCAAATCAAAACGCCTTCAGGTAGAAAAATTCATTTAAAATTAGCTCCAAATCCTTCCCATTTGGAATCGGTAAATACTGTAGTGGAGGGATTTGCAAGAGCCAAGGCAGATATTTTATATGAAAGTAATTACGATAAAATCCTTCCGATTTTGATTCATGGTGATGCTGCCATTGCAGGTCAAGGGATCGTCTATGAAACGGTTCAAATGAGTCAATTAGATGGATACTATACAGGTGGAACGATTCATTTTGTCATCAATAATCAGATTGGATTTACTACTGATTTTGATGATGCACGATCTTCTACTTATTCCACAGGTGTAGCAAGTTTGGTGCAGGCTCCAGTTTTCCATGTGAATGGAGATGATCCTGAAGCGGTGATTTTTGCAGTTGAATTAGCTACCGAATATCGTCAAAAATTCCATACAGATGTTTTCATTGATATGGTTTGTTATCGTAAGCATGGGCATAACGAAGGTGATGATCCACAGTTTACCCAACCTGAGATGTACATCAACTTCATTAAAAATCACAAAGATCCAAGAGAGATCTATTCTCAAGTTTTGGCGGAGAGAGGCGACGTTGAGAAAGATTTGGCTGAAAAAATGGAGAAAGAGTTTTGGGATAATCTTCAAGAACGATTGGATAGTGTCAAACAAAAACCATTGCCTTACGATTATCAAACTCCAGAGTTAGCTTGGAAAAAATTAACTCGGACGACTGATTTAAAAGATTTCCAAAGTTCTCCTGCTACTGGAATTGCCAAAATTAAGGTAAACAAAATCATCAATCATTTGATGAATCTACCTGACAACTTTCATCAATTATCTAAAATTAATCGATTGATTAAAGGAAAACAAAAGTTGCTTGATGAGAATAAATTAGATTGGGCAATGGCAGAGTTGATGGCTTATGGGTCTATTTTATTGGAAAATAGAAATGTGAGAATGAGTGGACAAGATGTGAAGCGGGGAACTTTCTCTCACCGGCACGCGGTGTTTAATGATGCTAAAAATTTCGAAGAGTACAATCGATTGGATGGAATGGCAGAAAAACAAGGGAAGTTTAGAATTTATAATTCTTTCCTTTCTGAATTTGGAGTACTTGGATTTGAATATGGCTATTCTTTGGCAACGCCTGATGACTTAGTGATTTGGGAAGCACAGTTTGGTGATTTTTACAATGGAGCTCAAACCATTGTTGATCAATATATTTCTGCTGCCGAAAGTAAATGGCAAAGAATGAGTGGTTTAGTGATGTTGTTACCTCATGGGTACGAAGGGCAAGGACCAGAGCACTCAAGTGCAAGATTAGAAAGATTTTTGCAAATGTGTGCTGAAGCAAATATAACAGTTGCCAATATCACTACTCCTGCGAATATTTTCCATGCGATGCGAAGACAATTGGCTCGACCTTTCCGAAAGCCATTGATCATCATGTCGCCAAAATCATTGTTGCGACATCCAATGGCTGTTTCTGATTTGGAAGATTTCGAAACTGGAAATGGATTTAAAGAAGTCATCAATGATCCTGAGGTAAATAAGAAAAATGAGAAAAAGGTGAAACGTGTTTTGCTATGTACCGGAAAAATCTATTATGATTTATTGGAGAAAAAGATGGAAGAAAAAAGAGAGGATGTGGCAATCGTAAGATTAGAACAACTATATCCTCTACCTACTAATCAGTTGAATGATATTTTCAATCAATATAAAAATGCTGAATTTAAATGGGTGCAAGAAGAGTCTGCAAATATGGGAGCTTGGAGATATATCCATACCCAGTTTAAAGAGTATCATGAAAATATTATGATTGAGAATATTTCAAGAAGAGCGACAGCTTCACCTGCTACAGGATTTAAGAAGGTACACGAGGAACAACAAAAAGAGATAGTTGCCAAAGCGTTTAAAAAATAGTGGCATCTATTTTTTTCATAAAAAGAAAACCCTAGAAGATTTATTCTCCTAGGGTTTTCTTTTTTGCATTTTATTGAGATCACTATTTCGCTCTTAATTCAATGTAACTCCTTAAATCTTCGATCATCTGATCACTCATTTTCTCTTGAGTATATTGTGGCATGTAAGCTTTCTTACCATTCATTGGTGGCGTTCCGTATCGCGCTACCTGATAAATTGAATATCGAGTATATCGTGGAATGTGTTTATCTAAATGCTGAAAAGTTAACTTTTCATCATCCAAATCAAAATAAGAATATCGTTTATCCTTGTGACAATGTTGACAACTTAATTCATAAATCAATTTTCCATTATCAGGATTTCCTTTCAAACCATATCCGACCTTCCGATCACTTGGAGGAGTGATAAAAGTTGCTGGCGAACCTTTCAAATAATAAGATTTAATTAATTCGATAGCAGCAGTTTTATCGCCATTATTATTAAGTGCGGCGTTGACCATTTTATAATCAGTTTCTGATAAATTAAGGTCTTCCATTTTTAACTCCATGGTCCAAAGCCAAGCCAAAACAGATTCTACTTCCCAATTTTTTAACTTCCGACCTTGCGCACATTCAACTGCACAAAGTTGAATTGCTTCTCGAATATTATTTCTAGCAGGTTCGACAAGTTTTCCATATTTTTTATCATAATCACCATTATAAAAGGAAGTTCGATTAACAATACCATATAGTGATGTTCCTTGCAAAAAAGGAAGTCCATTTTCTTTTGCATAATTCAATCTTGCTTGCGGGTCAGACACCCGTAAATCTGGATCTTCTTTGACCACATTATGGCAAGAAGTACAAACGAAGTGTTTACTTTGCTTTTTAGTTTTGCCACCACCTGGTTTTACAGCAATTCCTCGAAGGGCTAAGTCTTCACCAATTGCGGCAGAGGCACCTTTGATCAAGTTAGCTTGATGCTGAATAGGAGCGTCGCCTAATTTTTTTAAAACTTCAGAAATTGCATCACTTTTCTTTATTTCAATAAGAGGTTTCTCCTCAGGCAAGAAACTAGTTAAAATAATAGTTACTGAAATTAATATGGATATTAAAAATAATTTTTTAATAAATCGTGCTTTTCACTTTTAAGTATTTCGAAGCTTTTGCTTCGAATCCGAAGCAGGAACTTCGAAATTACAGATTAAAAATTCTAGAAATGGTAAAACCAAAACGGAATTCATTGTCTCCCCAATTACTTGTAGTATATGGAATGTAATCATTTTCAATAATCCCAGTCGCATTAGTAAAATTGATTTGAAAAATATGTCCACCAGTATCAATTTCCAAACCAATTCCAATGGGAGAATAAAATCCTGCAGGCCGGTCTGCCAACAAAAAAGTAGCATCAGCAATAATTCCAAAAACTTTATTGATTTGAATTCGAGTGGCTGCACCAACGGAAAAAATTCCGTTAACATCGTTAAAGTTGACTTTATTACGATGTGTATAACCAGGCATAATTTGTAAAGTAAATCGCTCTGAAAATTTTCGAGCAATCAAGGCTTGAGCAGTATAAGAAACTCGATGAGCGAATTTATCGAAATTAGTTAAGGCATCACCCTCTGTACTTTTCATCGTCGAAATAGTTGAAACTCCCATCAAGGTCAAAGAGATGGGCATTGAATTATCATCTTTTTGATGGAGAATTCTATACTTTATCGAAGGACTTACGAGTGCACCCAATGCACCTGCACCTTTAGTCCTACTGACACCAATGGTCAATTCATCAGAGACTCCGTATTCAAATCCGAATAAAACATCAGCAGCATTTTCTAAACCATATAATGATTCCCATCCTCCTTTGATATTTCCAAATCGATGCCCAATTCGAAAATCTAATTTTCGATCAGGAACTGTTTCCACGGAGTGAGAATTAATAATTCGGGTATCTTTAAAAGTTTGGAAAACGAGATCCTGCGCATTAATTTTAGTAGAAGAAAAAATAAAAAAAGCACATATAATAATCAATAATCGATTCTTCATTTGTTAAATATTATTTAGTGATTAGTGAGGTTTAATAGGGTAAAGTGTATGAGGACCTTAGATCATCTAACGTTCAACCTACCTGCAGGCAGGCGTCAAACGAATAAAGTCTGATATTAAGTAACCTAGTTTTCAGGGTATCCTTTGCTTACCCAACATTCTACTAATTCGAACTCTTCTGGAGAAAGCATATCTCCCTCTGGCATATCCATAATATCAATAACTCGTTTTTTAAAAAAATTATCATTTAGATAAAAGGACATTTTGGAATAATCAGTCATATCTCCAAATACAGAATTTGAGCCATGACAACCAACAAATGCACATGAATTATCAATAATTGGCTTGATTTGATCATCATAGGTCACTTGAAGACTATCACAGGTAGGATTACTTATGGTATCAGGATCTTGAAGTTTATCATTGCTACAAGAGGATTGGCTTAGTTGAATTAAAAATAGACTAGTGATAAATAATAAGGAAAATAGATTGATTTTTTTCATAGAAATAACTGAGTTTAAAAATGTAGGATAAAGAGCAATGTAAAAGTAAAAATCTAATTCAAAAATTAGATTGATTTTTAATAACTTATTTTAAAACAATAGAAACAGAAAAAGGATGCGTGATATTTATACTGAATTTGTTATTTGTCAACTAATAAGTGATTAATGTTGTTATCAATACGACGTTGAACGAATTTCGAAATCAGAATGTCATAATTAATCATAAAAAAGCGTTATTTTTGCCAACCAATTTACATATTGGGAGATCAAATAAGATCGTTTTTGAAATAAAATTTAATCAATAAAATAGAATAATATGTATCCACCAGATTTAGTAGCTCCAATGCACAAAGATTTGACTGACCATGGTTTTCAAGGTTTACACACGGTTGAAGCTGTTGATGAATTTATCAATAATATGGAAGGGACAGCACTTGTAGTTGTCAATTCAGTTTGCGGATGTGCTGCAGCTATGGCTCGCCCAGGTGCGAAGTTAGCTATGCAAAATGATAAAAAACCTGCTCAATCAGCTACAGTTTTTGCTGGAGTAGATCGAGAAGCAACGGAGAAAATGAGAGAATATTTATTACCATATCCTCCGTCTTCACCAGCAATTGCAGTTTTTCAAGATGGAAAAGTAGTCCATATGTTAGAGCGTCATCACATTGAAGGACGACCTGCTGAAATGATTGCAGCTAATTTAAAAATGGCTTTTGATAAGTATTGCTAGCAGCACGTGGTGGTCTGCTTTAGCTGACCTAAGAAAAGGAGCACAGCGACTGCAACAAAAGCAAGGACAATAAAAAAAATCCAAGGGAATTAATTTCTCTTGGATTTTTTTATTTTTTAGGTCAGCTAAAGTAGACCACCACGATTAAGGTGCTAATCTTTCCATTTTCCATTTCCCTTTCTTTGTCAATTTATATCGAATCCGATCATGTAATCGACTTCTCCGTCCTTGCCAAAATTCAATAGTAACTGGTTGTACGATATATCCACCCCAATGTGGAGGACAAGGAAGCACTTCCGCATCTTTATATTTTTTTTCTAAATCTTTCATGCTGTCTTCCAGGACTTTTCGATTTTTGATCACCTCACTTTGCGAGGAAACCCAAGCTCCCATTTGACTTTTCTTCGGACGACCTTGAAAATATTTTTCCGAGGTTTTTCTACTTACTTTTTCGACTATTCCTTCAATTCGGACTTGTCTTTCCAATTCCAACCAAACAAAAGTTAAAGCGACATTTTTGTTTTTAGCCATATCCTTTCCTTTGTCACTTGTATAATTAGTATAAAAGGTAAAACCCTTTTTATCCAGACCTTTTAGTAAAACAATTCGTCCAGCAGGAAGTCCATCTGGATTAACTGTAGAAAGAGTCATTGCATTCGGTTCTGGAACTTCACTTTTAAGTGCTTCTTCCAGCCAGACCTTAAATTGTTTGATTGGATTTTTTGAAACATCGGAAATATCTAATTCTTTTTTTGAATAATCTTCACGAAGACCTGCTAATTTTTTACTATCCATATTCTAAATCTTTAGTCATTTTATTGATAAAAGTACGAGATTGTGTCACTCGAAGGTAACAATTAAACTCCTGTCAAGTTTTGATTTTTTGAAAAAAATCAATGATTTTTATCATTTTACTTATTGTTATATTTTTTAATATGAAAATTAAAAGTGTCACATCAGACTAGTTCTAAAACACATAGTTTTTTATTTAAATATGAGGGGTGGTTTTAATTTTTTTTCTAAAAAAATTGTATAAAAAAGGTATTAAAAACCAATTATTTTTTGTCACCAAAAATTAAAGAAAAGGAGAAATATAATTTTTCTAAAAAAAATAAAACAGGCTAGGGGTCAATAGCATCAAGACATTTTGAAAAATGTAAAAAAAGCAAATATGTTTTTTTGAGTAGTTACAAAACTTGGCTTCAGAGTATTGCATTTGAGTTGAAATACTTGACTTCATTCTGGTTATGCCCCTATATTTGAATCATCGAAACGAACTTACAATTTTTTCCTCCCACCAAAATTTTTCAGGTTAATAATCTCATGCTTTTTTTACCCCCATTTTTTTGACAACGAATCTTACAATTTTATAAATTTCCCCAAACTTACATTTCCCTCGATAACTAGTACAATTTTTTTCCAAAAACCATCCCCCAGATAAAAGTCCCAACGTCCATGAATATTTTTACACGCCCAGTAGTTAAACTTACTTTCGTATTTATATTCCTTTCTCATTTTGCATTCTCAGCAAACATAGCTATCATCGAAAGTACTTCCTTTCATCCACTTCAACAGATGGACATTAAATGGTCAAACCTGGCCACAGCATTGGGACACACGACCACTATCCTTTCTCAAACATCTTTAGACGATGTAAATAATTTATCTGGTTACGATGTTTTAATTCTTTCTAACGGTTTAATCCAATTGACAGCAACCCGCGAAGAAGTGCTTCACCAATTTGTCGCTCAAGGTGGCAATGCTTATATCCAAGCAGAATATCAAGCTACACAACCTGGTAGCGAAGCATTTGAATATGTAGTGAATCAATTAGGAGAAACATTTAGTTGGATTGGAGAATCAAATGGAAGTTTAGCTCCAATGAATATTTTTGGAGAATTGGCAGAAGGAGACTCACCTGTAAATACTATCGATCACTTTTGGTATGGAGTTTACGGAGTAGGTGGGGCTAATATTACTCCTTTTTTAGAAAAAAATAACAAACACTACGGTTTTACTTTTTGCTCAACAAATCCTTCTCACGGAAAAATAGTAACCACTTCTGATCAAGATTGGATTCGACTCGACTACTCACCTGAGTTGACACAAAATATTATTCAATTCTTAACGAATCCTGGCTCTTTAGTCATCCCATCTATTTTCGTCAGCGTATCAAGTGACGAACCTTGCGAAAATGAACCAATTACCTTCACAGCTAATATTGGAACAACAAATGCTACTGTTCAATTCCAATGGTTAGTTAATGGAAATCCTATCTCTGGAGCCACAGATGCAAGTTATACTGCTCTATTTAATGATGGAGATCTAGTAAATTGCGAAATTATTTTTTCAGATAATTGTGCTTCACAAATGGTGTCGACTCCGCCATTAGAAGTTATCATTATCTTTCCTTTAACAAACACACCAGTACTTAACATTACTACTGCAAACACCACTATCTGCTCGATTGAAACAGTAACTGCCATGGCCTTGGCTACTGGACTTCAAGGATTAACAAATGTCTCTTACCAATGGACATTAAACAATCAGGTTATTCCTGGTGCAACAAACACTACCATTTCAATAAACACTTTAAATGATGGAGATGTATTACTTTGCTTTGTTAGCTATGCAGACCTTTGCAATGGTAGCAACCAAATAGCATCTAATGATCTTACCTTTACTGTCAATGCTTTTACCACACCTTCAATTTCAATTACATCTGACTTTACCAATATATGCGCCGGTGAAGCAATCACTTTTACAACAAACACCACTCAGGTAGGAGCTAATCCAACATTTCAATGGATGATTGACGGATTAAATGTAGGAACAAACACTTCAACCTTTAGTACTTCAAATCTTTCCGATGCACAAACGGTAACTTGTATGGTTACTAGTAGCGATGTTTGTGCAAGCATTCCAACAGCTACTTCAAATTCAATCTCAGTCAATGTAAATTCACCTGTGACTCCTGAATTAAATGTTCAAGCTGACCAAACGAACATTTGTGATGGCGAAGCAGTTACCTTCACCGCAATCGGAACTAACCTTGGTTCTGCTGCTCAGTACGAATGGTTCATTGATGGAACAACGACAGGCTTAATCAACACTACTTTTACAACAAACAACTTGACAAACGGACAATCCGTAACTTGCCAAGCAGTAACTTCTGAAACGTGCGTAACTACAAACACAATTACTAGCGCACCGATCCAAATCGAAGTTATTACAATTCAAAATCCAACCATCACCATCACTTCTGATGCAACTTCAGTTTGCTCAGGTAGCGCTGTAAACTTTATAGCTACAGGCGAAAATCTAGGCTCTAACCCACAGTATCAATGGTTGGTAAACGGGACAATAACAGGAAACACTACAAACACTTATAACACTACTTTTACAACAGAACAAACAATTAGCTGTATCGTTACAGCGACTAACAATTGCTCAGGAGCATTGACTGCTAACTCTAATGAAATCGAAATTACACTTGGAAATCTTTTAGTTGAATTAATGGAAGTTCAACCTGAAACTTGTGATAATTCCAATGGTATCATCGAACTTCAAGCAACTGGCGGATTTGGTCCATACACTTTTAATTGGGACAACAACACTACAAACACGAACACACTTAATAATCTTTCCGCTGGCGACTATTCAGTTGTCGTATCAGATGTGAATGGCTGCTCTGCTGAACTCGAAATCAATATTCCTTACATTGCTACTCCGGAAATTGAAAATCTTGAAGCAACTCACATCAACTGCACAAACCTCGGAGGAACGGCTAAGGTTACCATGAATGATCCAAGCTCGTTTTATTCTTACACTTGGAAAAATGCTGATCATGAAACTATTGCTCACTCTGACGAAGTAAAAAATCTTCCTGAAGGTTTATATTATGTCGAAGTAACTGATGCTTATGGATGCACAGTTTCTGAGGAAGTTTATATTGAAGCTGAGGCTCCAATTTTGGTTGAAATTTTAGAACCAACTATTATCGAGCTAGGTGAGGAATATAGACTTCAAGTAGTAACAAATTATCCAAACGCTACATTCACTTGGGAAGCTGATGAATCGCTTTCTTGTACAGACTGTATGACTCCAACTGTTTTACCAACACAAACAACTACCTATTTTTTGACGGTTACTACTGCAGAGGGATGTTCTGTCAAGGCTCATGTGACGATCCAGGTAGAAAAACCACGACACGTTTTTGTACCAAATGCATTCACCCCAAACAACGATGGCAACAACGATACCTTCACAATCTACGGAGGAGATGATGTTGCCAAAATTAAAAATTTTCAAGTATTTGATCGTTGGGGAGCTGTAGTGTTTTCTAATGCCGATTTTCAGGCAAATGATGAAACACAAGGTTGGAATGGAAAAATTAGCGATAAAAAAAATACAGGAAATGTATTTATTTATTTTGCAGAAATCGAATTCATTGATGGTCGCGTCGAAATCTACAAGGGCGACGTGACAGCTATCCGATAAAAAACTTTTATTTTTTTTGGAAAATTTCGAAAGGTTGAAAAATTGCAGATGCAGTTTTTTGACCTTTTCACTTTGTAAGGTGAGCTGTAAGCGAAGTTTT
>CAYGRM010000026.1:21775-33075 GCA_964352225.1 uncultured Saprospiraceae bacterium
AAAAAAAAAGACCCTGTCAATTAGCATTGACAGGGACAAAACAAAAAACAAACACTATGAACAAACACTTATCTTTAAAATTCCCGAAGCCTGTCTACCGACTAGGCAGAGAATTTATTTATCTTTTTTGAGACCGAAGAGGAAATAACTCTTCGTAGTAAAATTTAATTTTTTAGATACATTAGCCACTTGTCACTCTCCGTCTAAATCTGCTAGGAGTTGAAGTTGGAATAAATTGTTTTCCAATATTTATTTTTCAGAAATCACTAAATAGTTTTTTGAAAAATACTTTTATAAAAAATGAAAAAAGGGAGAAATTCAGTTTAGTTTTTTTTGTAAAAGCATTGTTATGGAATTTATGCTTTTTTAAAATAGAACTAAAATAAAAGGGGTAAAACGTTGATAATCAATTAATTGTGGGAGTAAATATTGATTGCTGACTCTATTATCTATATTGCAAATTGGATGCCAAAAGTACCATGTTTAGGGTAGTTTTAAAAATAAAAAAATCCCCTCGATGTTTCGAGGGGACAAAACAAAAAACAAAAACTATGAACAAACACTCACCCTAAAATTAATTAGGAAGATATATTTAAAACGCTATTTCAAAATTTAGGTTACAGGCCTTAATGACTTTTTCTTTTAAAAATCATTTTAATAATTGCCTGTAAGATTTACTTCATCCATTTAGGTAATTCGTCTCCACTTTCTCCTTTAAAACTTACTTTTCCATTAATTACTTCGAAACTCCAAGTATGCCTTTTTTTACATCCTGAAATACAACCATCAAATTTGATGATGTAATTAATTTCCCAACCATTGGATAGTTTTTTTATTTCTATATCATTTCCATCGCCGTTTGGTTCCATCATATCAACAAGTGTTACACTTTCTACAGTTGATAAATCTTTTGCCAAAGGAGCAATATTTATTGATTCTTCTGTACGCATATTGAATGAAAAATGTTCTTCATCCCATTCTACATGTCGGTCTATTTTTAATTTAAATTTTTCACTTAATTCATTGATCTTATCATTATCCGTCACGTCATCACCTAATCTAAGTGGTGTCGCCCAAGTCGCATCTCTTTTATAAATCACAACTAAACGATCTACGGTCGGAGTTGGGAAAGTATGCAACTTATGTTGAGTAGTTACAATCTTAGCTTCTGGTAATCCACTTGTGTGGATTGCAATCAAACTTGAATAGATAGACTCTACCATTTCTTTAGGTACTTCAGCATCTAAATTTTCGAAACCATTACCATTAGCAAGTTGACGCAAAGCTAATCTAGTCGCATCTTTTTTGTATTGATTTTTTTGATGGTTGGATAGTCTTACTTCTGAAGCGTTTGGATCTCCTGTATGGTCATTGCCAAAGGCTAGCATCGAACTGCTCCCGGTGAGGCTCAAAAAACAAACCATTGCTAACCAAAGCAATTGTTGTTTTACAGTCTTTTTTTGATGATTGTTGGCTTCCATATTAAAGTGAATTTGAAATTCTTAGTTTAGTTTTTTAGTTATGCAAAGCATATACCAACTTGAAGGAGAATTTCAGAAAAGAAACCAAAATTGTGACTACTTTTTATTTAAAATAAAAAAAGTTTTAATATGTAAAGCTAGGAGTTTATTGAGGATATGACTAAAATGTTTGTAATTCAACTAATTTTTGGTAAGCACCTTTTTTCTTTAAAAGAATTTCATGACGACCTCTTTCAATAATTTTTCCGTCATGCATTACAATGATTTCATCAGCATGTTGGATTGTCGAGAGTCGGTGAGCAATAACAATCGAAGTTCGATTTTTCATCAAGTGAGTCAAAGATTGCTGAACTAATTTTTCAGATTCTGAATCAAGCGCAGAGGTGGCTTCATCTAAGATTAGGATAGGTGGATTTTTTAAAACTGCTCTTGCGATGGTAATTCTTTGGCGTTGGCCTCCACTAAGTTTATTGCCTCGATCGCCAATATTGGTTTCATAGCCATTTTCAGTTTTTAAAATAAAATCATGAGCATTAGCAATTTTGGCAGCTTCCATGACTTGCTCCGTGGAAATATTTTCTAATCCAAAAACGATATTATTATAAATACTATCATTAAATAAAATTGCCTCTTGCGAAACAATGCCCATCAAATGTCGAAGATCTTTTATTTTTAAATCTTTGATATTTTTTTCATCAATAAAAATTCCTCCTGAACTCACATCGTAAAATCTTGGAAGCAAATCTACCAAAGTACTTTTTCCGGCACCCGAAGCTCCAACGAGGGCCACGATTTTTCCTTTTGGAATTTTTAAATCAACTTGATCCAATATCTTTTTTTCATCTTCTTGATAAAAGAAATTGATATTTCGATATTCAATAGAGTGATTAAATTGATAAATGGGCAAAGCATCTTTTTTCTCTTTAATCGTCTCCTCTGCATTTAAAATATGATCGACCCGATCTACTGCAGCAGCTCCTTTTTGAAAGTTGTAATATGCTTTTGAAAATGATTTGGCAGGATCAATTACGTAGTAAAAAGCCATTAAAAAAGCAAAGAAACTTTCTGCTCCAAGTGCTCCACTAAAAACCTGTCTTGAACCATACCACAATAAAATAGCCACAACAGCAATCCCTAAAAACTCGGTCAATGGAGAGGATAAATCTCTTCGCCAAAGTAAATAAGTTAAGGTTTGTTTATAATCATCATTTTCTTTTTGGAATTTTCCTTCTTGGTATTTCTCTGCATTAAAACCCTTGATGATTCTCAAACCTGAAAGTCCTTCTTCGACAATCGAAACTAAATTACCTAGTTTTTCTTGAACAGTTGAAGACTTTTTTTTCAAAGTTTTTCCAATTCCGCCAATGATAATTGCCGTGAAAATAATTAGTATAAAAACAAAGACTGTCAGCGCTGGACTCAAATAAATCATCAATCCCAAACATCCAAACATAATTAATGGCTCTCGAAAAAATGCTTCTAAAACATTTAAAATACTCCACTCAATCTCCATGACATCTGTCGTAATTCTTGACATTAAATCTCCCTTTTTTTCCTCTGAAAAATAGGAGAGGGGCAAGGCCATCATTTTGGAAAAAAGTTGTTGACGAACATCTCGAACGATTCCATTTCGAACCGGAGCCATAAAAAATAAGGAAAGGTATCGGAATATATTTTTCAATAAAAAAAGCAAAACGATGAAGATACAAATATAGGCTAGGGCAACATCTTTGCTCTTAGTATTCATTAGGTTGCTAAACCAATATTTAGAATATTCGATTAAACTACCTGCACTCCAAGTCAAATCAGGTTCCTGCATTACAGGAGCTTCAAGATCAAAAAGTATTTGTAAAAAAGGAATGATCGCGGGAATACTGACAATCGTAAACAATGCCATGAGGACGTTGCAAATGATATTGAGAATGACGTTGCGGCGGTATGGTTGAAGGTAACGGAGGAGTTTGCGAAGCATGATCTATTCTAGTGATGAGTGATAAGTGATGAGTGATGAGTTTTTCACTCGCTGGTGAAACTCATCACTCATCACTTATCGCTTATCACCATTAAAAAGTTATTTTCCAATTCGTCGATATTCATTGGCATTAGAAGCATCGATTCGAACCATGATTTTATGAAAATCATCTTTCTCTAATTTAGTTCCCTGTTTGAAAATTTCTATGAGTTCGTCTCTTTTACTATTAGCAAACATTTGCATGATCATAGAGTTTGGATAATTTCGATTAACATCTTTCATATTGGCGATTGCTTCCATTACAGATGCTCTTGCTTTAGTCGGATCCAAATGCATATTATCTAAACCTTCTCGGTGGTATTTGTACATCGCCATTCGATAATCTCTAATTCGAGGACTAGTCAAATTTTCGATGATCCAATACCTATTTCGATTACCATCAATTTGTCTCCAACCTGGAAAAGCAGAAGCTGCATTTTGTGGTACACTTTGAATAATGTCTTGGCAAATTCTAAAATAAGGATCTCCACCAAGTGGTGCAAATGAGTCATAATCCATCCCTAAAATTAAATTTACATAATAACCTAACAAAGCGCTTAGGTTATCTTGAAATAAATTTGTACTAAAAACAATCGGTTGAAATGGCTCGTAATTAAAAATCACATCTTTATCTACATGATTCAAAAGTGGGGTTTCTTCGCTACTTCCAAAAATTGGGCGAGTTGATTGAATTGCTAAATCAGCTCTAAAAGAAGTTTGTGAAATTTCTTCTGTAATCGTTAATTGAATTTGACATTTGATTCTCTCTTCTTGATCGTAAACGTCTTCCGTCCATTTTCGGTTATTCAAAAACTCTTGGATGCTAGTTTCCATATCTTTGAAAACTTTAGGATCCACATTTTGAATTTTTGGCGTATTAATATTTACATCAAAAAGTAACTCTTGAGCATTTGAAAATTGGCTCAAAAAAATAGCGAATGCTAAAAGGAGAAATCTTTTCATTTTACGTTATTTTATCAGATGAGTCCTTCCAGATTTTAAAAATCTGGAAGGACTAAATTTGAAGGAATTTTATTCAATCATTGAGACAATCTCATCTACAATATCAATTGCTACTTTTGTCTTAGATTTTAACTCAAAATCCTTCATCTTATTGTCTTTTCGAAGGATTGTAATTTTGTTGGTATCAAGGGCGAATCCAGCGCCTTTATCTTGTAACGAATTTAAAACAATAAAGTCGAAGTTTTTTCGCGCTAATTTTCCTTTAGCATTTTCGATTTCATTATTAGTTTCCAAGGCAAAACCAATGAGTAATTGGTTGTCTCTTTTTTGCTTTCCTAACGTTGCTGCAATATCTGTGGTTTTTTCTAACTCGATGGTGAGCGTTTTATCTTTTTTCTTAATTTTTTTATCCGCTACATTTACTGGCCGATAATCAGCAACTGCTGCGGCTAAAATGGAAATATCACTTTGTTCAAAATGACTTTGAGCTGCTTCGTACATCGACTGAGCATTGGTCACCCGAATCGTTTCGATATTTGGATGTTGGATTTTAAGAGAAGATGGGCCTAAAATCAATTTGACTTCAGCACCTCTATTTGCTAATTCTTTAGCAAGTTCAATACCCATTTTTCCACTTGATCTATTTCCAATAAATCGAACGGGGTCGATTGGTTCGTAAGTTGGGCCAGCGGTGATGAGCGCTTTTTTTTCTAGTAAATCTTCTTTTTGGGAAAAGTATTTTTCTAAAGTTTCTACGATAAACTCAGGTTCAGCCATTCTTCCATTTCCAATCAGTCCACTTGCTAATTCTCCATGTGCGACATCAATTAATTGGTTGCCATAGGACTGTAGTTTTTGCACATTGCTAACTGTGGAAGGATGTAACCACATATCCAAGTCCATAGCTGGCGCAAAAAAAACAGGACATCGTGCAGAGAGGTAAGTAGCAACAATTACATTATCAGCTATCCCATTAGCCAACTTCGCTAAAGTGGTAGCAGTTGTTGGTGCAATGATCATTGCATCAGCCCAAAGACCTAATTCTACATGATTATTCCAACTTTCTTCTGAACTAACTTGGGTATGAACTGGTCTTTTGGAAAGCGTAGAAAGGGTAAGTGGTGTGATAAATTGGGTTGCCGATTCAGTCATCAAAATCTGTACTTCGGCACCTGACTTAATTAATAGGCGAGTGAGGAATGCTGCTTTGTAAGCTGCAATACTGCCTGAAATGCCGAGGATGATTTTTTTTCCGACCATAGTATAAAATTTCTTTAACTCCTTAAATGAAAAATGATGAATGACCACAAAGGAAATTCATCATTCATCATTTAATGTTCATCGTTATTTCTAAAAATCTTTTTTCTCACCACCTTCTTTATAACGATAAGAAATTTCTCCATTGGCAAATTCCTCTGCTGCAATTAAAACAGGATTTGGTAATCGCTCATAGAATTTAGAAATCTCGATCTGTTCTTTATTTTCGTGAATCTCTTCGATGGTATCAGAGTTAACTGCAAATTCATCTAATTTGCTAGTCAATTCTAATTTTAAATCAACAGCAACACGTGATGCTCTTTTGCTAATAACATTTAATGCTTCGTAAATATTGTCAGCTTCACCGATGAAATCTTTGATAGAACGTGCTTGAATATTAGCTTCAAGACCTTGAACTTTGGATTTGATATCTGTCATTTTCTAATTGTTTTAACTTTTTAGTAGTGTTATTAAAAATCGAATCCGCCTCTTTTCTATATTTACTTGTTGAATATTTATCAACAAATTTTTTGTAATATTTCAAAGTAAGGTCGTATCGTTCTGCTTGTTTGTTATAGATACTATTTTGAGCTAAAAGATAATTTCCTTTTAAAATCAAAAATCTCACTCGTTCTGCGTCTGGAGACTCTGGAAAGTCTTTTAACAAGTTTTCAAACGAAGTGGTAGCAGCTTGATATTGTCTAAGGTCATAGTATAATTCACCTTCGGCAAATGCTTTTTTCTCCATTTTTCGACGCATCACATCAATTAATTTATTGCATTCCTCTACTCGGTCACTTGTAGGATAAGTATTTACGAATAACTGAAACTGATCAATGGCCTTGGCTGAATACGTCTGATCCAACCGATAAGTCGGAGAAAGTCTATAATTAGAGAATCCAATCATAAAATCAGCTTCCTCTCTAAACGTACTATTGGGGAAAGTAGTTGTGAAATTTCTAAAATAATAAGAAGCCAAAACATAACGATTCAAATGGAAGTGAGTATAGGAATAGTAAAAGTATACTTTTTCTGCTTCCACTTTTCCTCTCAAATTATTGATGATAAGTTCGAAAAGGTTTTGAGCTTTTAGATACTCTTCATCTTCGTAATATTCAAAGGCTTTTTTATAGATTAAATCCACATCTCCTCCTGCTCTTAGTTTTTCAAAATCACTTTTACATGAGCTGAAAAATATAAATCCGATTGCCAATAATATGGGAAAAATTAACTTTATTTTCATAAGTGCGCAAAATTACAATTTTTTATTGAAAAATAGGAATATTTTTGTTCAATCTATTAAACGCAAAGTGAAGCAATAATCGTTGGAATTTCAAAATAAAAAACCTGCTTTTGAACATCAAAAGCAGGTTTTTTATTAAAAATCGCCTGAACGTGAAACTTTTGAAGTCTATCGTTCAAGGTTAAAATTACATACCTCCGCCCATTTTTTGAAGGTCATCCATATTCATTTTTTCGTAGCCAGTTGTATCTAATTTGAAAATATTTTTATCTACTGTATTCTCAATTTTAGTAGCTGCAAAAGTGATGGAACCACCTTTTCCTTTTTCCCCACCTGAAATAGTCATCTCTAAAGGTACACCTGTGAATTTTAACTCCGGAGTACCTGAAGATTTCATGCTTTCCATCATTGACGCTGGGTATTTTATCGCATCTGTTAAATAAAGAGAAACTTTGAGATTGTTTTCTTTAGCTTCTTTATTATTGATAGTGATGTTTGCTTTGTAGCAATCGTAACCTGAGATATTTTTCTTATCTTTTTTATCGAAAGTTACATCATAGTCAAATTCATCAGCTTTTGAAGTCCCATCCTCTTGCATTTTTTTTGCTTTTTCCTCCATTTCTTTGAATTGATCAGCTTTAACTTCTGTCATCATTTTATTTCCCATTGCGTCGATTAACATCAACATATCTTTTGGGTCAGTTTTGAATAACATTTGCATTTTCATCATTCCTCCCATCACATTTCCTGTAACTAAAGATTGATCCTTGGTAAAAGCGATGTTCATGGTCGCTGTTTTGAACATTTGTAATTGAGGAGCAGCAGATGGATCATCTACTTGTAAATCAGTAATTCCAATGGTAATATTGCCTTCTTTTAGTTCTTTTTGCGCAGCTACATTTTGCATTCCAGCTACTAAAAATACGAAAAGAAAGAGTCCAATAAATTTTTTCATGTTTAACATTTTTGAAATTTGAAAATTATTTTTCTAAATAGGATAGGATGATCTAGTTAGTAACGTTTTTATTATAATTATTTGTACAAATATAAGTTCATTTTTACTGGGAAAAAATTCTTATAAATGTGTTTAGTATATTAAAATGAGTGGTTTATCTATTTGACGGTCGTTTCAGAGAAAGTAATGAATTTTAAAAAACATTTCCTACTAGTTTTCTATATTTTTTAAATAGGTGAAATTTTTATTGGCTCGCGCCATTTCTACACCTGCCTGATCAAATCTCTTTTTAATACTTTCCATCACATCGCAAGATAATTCGTAAGCTTTGCCAGCATCGATTGCCCAAGTCCATACTCTGATAGTAATTCCAATATTAGTAAATCCAACTACTCTTACTGGAACTTTGGGGTTTCCCAATTCGATTTCTTCAGGAGTTCGATTGTCGAGGGAAAGGGGATGTTTCTCTACTTCCTCTTGGATAAGTGTTCTGATCAAATCAAGATTAGAATCCATCGCTACATTGAACTCAATTGGTCGAACAATCTTATCATTACTAAAGTCAAAATTGATCAGAATTTCATCACTAATTACGGTATTTGGAATAATAATTCTTCTATTCTCAAAGTCTCGAATTACAGTATGTCGAAGTGTAATGTCTTCAACAAATCCTTGCATCGTATCCCTGATCAATAATCGGTCATTCACTCGGAATGGTTTGAAAATAATAATGAATAAACCACTAATAATATTACTTAATGCATGTTGGGAGGCGAAACCTGCAGCAATTGCCAGAATCCCAGCACCTGCTAGTAAAGAATTGGCAACTTGCCTCATTTGAGGAACTTCATATATTGCCCAACCAAATCCCACTAAGTAAATAATGGCAGTAATAGCATGTCCTACAAATTTATAATTGGTAGGGTCATTATGCATTATCCTAGCGGAATGTTTAATGAAGTTGTTATATAATTTTCGAAAAATAAAAGCGAAGATTATCGTTACAAAAATTATGATAATTGGTGTTGATATTTCGAATAAGTAGTTTAGAATGGCGTCTTTCATGTATTTTTTTATGTTAAAGTGTTAGTAGTCAGTTGGTTATGTTTATTTGGAGAAGCTTATTGAGTTAATTTCCATCGTTTGTGAGACCAGAGCCAATCTTGCGGTTTTGCCAGAATTTGTTGTTCCAATTTGCGCATGTATGCTGCTGTTATTTCTCCTTCAGCAGTATCTCTTGGAGTGTCAGTTATTTTTTCGAAACGTACCTCGTAGTATCCTCTTTTAACTCGATTAATTGCCATGTTTAGAACCGGGTAATCCATCCGTCGAGCCATGCGATCACCACCCCAAAGGCAAGCAGTTTTTTGATTTAAAAAATGCACCCAATCTGCTTTTTCGGCAGCACTTTTTGAGGGGCTTTGATCAGCAATATAAACGAAAAGTGCTGGTCGTTTGTCCCAATTTGAAATCACTTCATTCGCTTGATCAGGATAGAGAACCATTACATTTTCATGAGTTCTATATTTTTGAACATATCGGTCGAGGTATTTGTTTTTTATTCGAGCAACGACACCAACGGTGATGCACTTTAGTTGCAAACTAATTCCTTGAACTGCCCATTCCCAATTTCCATAATGACTAGCCATGCCGACTATATTTTGTCCTTTGTCATAATATGCATCAGCTACTTCAGGATTGATAAATTTATATCTTTTTAAAATTTCTGCATCACTCATGGACATCCCTTTAATTCCCTCGAGCAAAATATCACAAAGGTTTCGATAAGATTTTTCAATCAAAGATTGGATTTCCGCATCGCTCTTTTCAGGAAAGGAATGTTCTAAATTATCTCTCACTACCTTAATTCGATATTTTATTATCTTCAAAAATAAAAATCGTAAGCCATCAGATAATCGATACAACAACCAAAAAGGTATAATCGAAAAAAGAGCAACCATCACTCGAAAAAAGATATAGGATACTAATTGCATAGTTTTTTTTGCAAAAATAAACAACTTCAATACCTATTTTCGGTCTAAGACTTTTTTTTTTAGAAAAGAAAATATGTCCTTGTTTTCAAATGGTGCTATTGTTTATTTACATTAGCAAATAAATAAAAAAAATCATTCTTATGTTTTCTAGAAGAAAGTTTTTGTCTCGCTCTGCTTTAGGGTCAATGTCACTTGCAATTGGAAGTTCCTGCCATGCTAAAGAA
Organism: uncultured Saprospiraceae bacterium; assembly: GCA_964352225.1. Lineage (GTDB taxonomy): Bacteria > Bacteroidota > Bacteroidia > Chitinophagales > Saprospiraceae > CAJQQY01. The sequence continues at coordinate 31,904 of CAYGRM010000026.1, forward strand.
ATTCAAGCATCAAGTTCTGATCATGAAACTTTTACTCCCAAAGTTGTGGCTACTTGGGAACCTAATCTTAAAGCAACCGAAGTTGCTTGGAAAATTATTGAGCAAGGTGGAAAAGCTATTGATGCGGTAGAAGCTGGTGTTCGAGTTCCAGAGGCAGACCCCGAAGATATGTCCGTAGGATATGGAGGACGTCCTGATCGAGAAGGAAAAGTAACCTTGGATTCATGCATTATGGATGAGCATGGAAATTGTGGATCAGTTTGTTTTTTACAACATATAAAGCATCCTATTTCAGTAGCTCGGAAGGTGATGGAAAAAACGCCACACGTAATTTTGGCAGGAGAGGGAGCATTGCAATTTGCTTTGTCTGAAGGTTTTGAAAAAGAGGATTTGATGACAGAGGAGTCAACTAGACAATGGAAAGAATGGCTCAAAGAGAAAAAATATGAACCCATCATCAATATCGAAAACCATGACACCATAGGTATGTTAGCTCTGGATAAAAATGGAAATCTATCAGGTGCTTGTACCACTAGTGGACTTGCGTATAAGATGCATGGTCGTGTCGGAGATTCTCCAATTATTGGTGCAGGATTATTTGTGGATAATGAAGTTGGGGCCGCAACGGCAACTGGAATGGGGGAGGCTGTGCTCAAGTCTTTAGGTTCGTTTTTAGTAGTGGAGTTGATGCGACAAGGGCGAACGCCTCAAGAAGCTTGCGAAGAAGCGGTAATGAGAATTGTCAAAAAACAAAAGTATCAAGATTTCCAAATTGGATATCTTGCAATGAATAAAAAAGGAGAAGTTGGTGCATATTGTATTCATCCTGGATTTAATTATGCACAGCATCAACAAGGAGAAGCGGAAGTATTCAATTCAATTTCATATGTGAAAAAATGATGTATTACTTCTACCTATTGGATATGTAGATGTTTTATTTACCTTTATGACAAGTAGATGCTTCAATTTAATGAGCATAAATATTCAAAATTAAGCACTTAATAATAACTTCCCCTCAGTTTTATTATTTAAGTTCATTTTCTAAACGGTTAAAAGTGTAAAATAAAAAACTTTAATAAGGTCGTTATTTTAACCCAATCTGGAAATCTTATTTTCTTAAATTCTCTACCGTACACTTTTTAATTTTCGAAAAAAAAGTTGCTTGAAAATTA
>CAYGRM010000027.1:0-32720 GCA_964352225.1 uncultured Saprospiraceae bacterium
CTTCTTGATACAACTTAATTCGCATCAAGTTTTTGATCGCTTGAGGAATTTCATAACCAGGCAAATTAATTTTTTGACCAACTTTTAAACCACTTCTTGCTAAGATGTTTTTGTCACTTGAATGCTCAGCTCCTTTGATATTGATACTCGCAATTTCATAGGTGGTTTTTTCAAGTGGTGCATTTTGTATCAGATTTTCCGTATCGTTTTGTCCAAACGAAAGTATATTTAAGAGCAACAAGAAAATAGTTGAATTCAAAAATTTAGTATTCATGAGTAGTAGTTTTTAGACAATAAATATGTACCTCAAGTCAGTACAAGTTTATACTGTTGAGTATTTTTTTAATAAAACATTAGGAGTTTGATGAAAAATAAGTGAAGCTTAATTATAGTTCTTGCTTACACTTTTGAACTGTTTGTTTTTTCTTAAAAACGCAAGTAGTAAAAACTTCGTTGGTGAAAAACCTGACTTGATATTTTTTTAATGAATATTTAAAGACTTTTTCCTTTTATAAAATTACCTTTCGTTTCAAAATAATTACAATATATGCGAGCCAATCGAATTGCTGTTTGCATTTTCTTTTTTGTCAACGGATTTCTTTACGGAAATTGGACTGCAAGACTCCCTGCAATTCAAAGATTTTATGATATTTCTAATTCTATGCTGGGAGTTTTACTTTTTACGATGGCAGTAGGGGCGGTGATTGCTATGCCTTTTGCGGGTTGGTTGACAACTCGATATGGAAGTAAAACGGTGACTCAGGTTGGTGGAATTCTTTCATGTATCATTATTCCTTATTTAGTTTTTACTTCTAATTTGACGGTGGTTGGAGCTGCATATTTTTTGCTCGGACTATGTGTCGGAGCCACGGATGTTGCAATGAATGGGCAAGCTGTTTTTGTAGAGCGAGCTTACAAAAAACCAATAATGTCTTCATTTCATGCGGTGTTTAGCATCGGGATGGCATTAGGAGCTGGAGGTGGTGCTTTGTTTGCAAAATTTGAGGTAGCATTGCTTTCTCATTTGACTTTGGTGGCCGTTTTGGGAGGTATTGCTTGTCTTGCAGCAGCATTTTATTTAGTGGATGATACGCCAGACGATGATGAGCAAAAAGACAAAGGTGGAGGTTTCGTGCTCCCAACTAAAGCGATATTGCCTTTGGGAATTGTGGCTTTCTGTTGTATGTCAGGTGAAGGTGCGATGGCAGATTGGTCTGCCATTTATTTAAACAAAGTGGTGGGACAAAGTGAATACTTTAGTGCAATCGGTTACGGAGTTTTTGCCACCGCAATGACGATCGGAAGAATATTTGGAGATTATTTTACGGAAAGAATTGGGAAATATAAACTACTGATTTATAACAGTTTATTTTCTGTTGTTGGGCTTTCAATTCTGCTCCTCTTTGCCACCATTTGGGCGACTTTACTAGGGTTGTTTTTAGTTGGATTAGGTTTAGCGACAATTGTTCCTATTGTTTATTCCTCTGCTGGAAATATGAAAGGGATCGACCCAAGTGTCGGAATTGCGATGGCCACTACGATTGGCTACGCTGGTTTTTTTGTTGGCCCACCTACCATTGGACTCTTGTCTGATGCGTTTGGATTGAGGATTGGGCTTGGCTTTATTTTAGTTTTATTTGTTGCGATGTTAATTTTGGTTTTTAGTATTTATAGTAGAAATCGTCAAGCAATAGCGTAATTTTTACAGAAAAAACTTTTAAACGTTTTAAGGAGTAGATTCTAAGTATATTTAAAAAACACAATTTGTTTTAAATTTAAAGTAATTTATGTATTTTTATAAATTATTTGTTTTAAAATAGACTTAGCATCGCATGGAAGAACAAAATACTTACCTTAAAGGCCGAGGCGCCCAAATCAATACTGCCAATCCTTACCATAATTTAGTGTATGATCAAACTCCTATAGATTGGTCAATGGCAGAAGAAGATCACCCAAGTTTACGGACAGAATTCATCAAAGTACATCCCAAAACGATGTTGAATAAAGTGACAAGTCCTGATGTTCCAGCAGATTTTTCCATCAATCCATATCAAGGTTGCGAGCATGGTTGCGTGTATTGCTATGCTCGAAATACCCATCCATATTGGGGGTATTCTGCCGGGCTAGATTTTGAACAAAAAATATTAGTCAAACAAAATGCAGCAGCACTTTTAGAAAAAAAATTACAGCATAAAAAATGGAAAGCAACTCCTATCATGCTTTCAGGAAATACGGACTGTTATCAACCTGCGGAAAAGGAAATGAAAATCACTCGATCACTCTTGGAAGTACTTTGGAAATATCGACACCCTGTTGGAATTATTACTAAGAACTCATTGGTAATGAGAGATTTAGATATTTTGAAAAAAATGAATGAGCATAACTTAGTGCATGTTGCTTTTTCTATCACAACCCTTGATGAAAAACTCAGAATGCTCCTCGAACCTCGAACTGCCACAATTCAAAGTCGCCTCCGAACCCTCGAAAAGTTATCCTCAGAAGGGATTCCCTGCAATGTGATGATGGCGCCAATTATTCCAGGTTTGAATGATCATGAGATTTTTCAAATGGTGAAGACAGTTGCCGATTTAGGGGCTCGTTCGATTGGTTACACGATGGTCAGATTGAATGGCGATGTTGCAGAGATTTTTACTGATTGGATTCGAAAGACCATGCCTGATCGTGCCGATAAGGTTTTGAACAAAATCAAAGAATGCCATGGTGGAAGTTTAGAAGATAATCGATTTGGAAAACGAATGTCAGGGGAGGGGAATATCGCCAAAATTATCAGCAAACAATTTCGAGTGGCTCGGGAGAAGTTTTTAAAAGGGCGAAGTACGCCACCTTATAATTGTGAGATGCATGAAGATTTTAAGTCACCACAGTTGAAGTTGTTTTGATTAAAAATGAATTTCAAATTCTAAATTCTTTAAACAGAAAAATAAATTTTTAATTTTAGGCTTTTAAAATATTTCTTTCTTTTCTATTAACGAATGCCTAGAATTATACAAAACATAACTTTTTTCCTATTTTCAATCTCATCGTTATTTGCTAGTCAAATAAATGGTCAGGCTGACTCTTTACAGCAAATATGGGTAAGTGACTCTCAACCTGATTCTAGCCGATTCAAAGCACTTAATGAATATGCTATAAAATATTCTTATTCCGATCCCGACCTAGTTAAAGAATTTTCTATCTATCATTTCGAATTAGCCCAACAAAAAAAATCCAAGGAGGAAATGGCAAAAGCTTTAGATAATAAAGCCTTGATACTTTGTGTGATTGGAAAATACGATGATGCTTTGAAGGAAATGAATCAAGTCATTGAGATTATGTCTAGTCTAAATGATACTATTGGTATGGCAGCGAAGTATGCGAATATGGGAACCGTTTATTACTATCAACATAAATACCAAGAGGCCGTGCAACTATACATGAAGAGTTTGGCGATGTATGAAGATAAAAATCTTGAATTTCAGCAGGCAGAAGTTCTAAATAACTTAGGGTTAATTTACTTTGATATCAATAATTTAGATTTAGCCTTAGAATATTATAATAGGGCACATCACCTTTACCGAAAATTAGAGATTGAAGATAAGATGGGTAATGTTTCACTTCACAAAGGCTATATTAATTTGAAGAGAAAAGAATATCATCAAGCCATTGAAAATGGTCGAAAAGCCCTTGAAATTTTTAAATCAAGTAGTCATCAAATTTCTATTGCTGAATCATATTCTCTATTTGCTCAGGCCTACCAGGAATTGAATGAAATTGATACTGCGATATTTTATATAAAAAAAAGTATCCAAGTCGGTCAAAACATTGGAAATAATATTTATGTTTTATCAGATAAAATAATACTTGCCAACTTAATATTCGAAACAGATATCAATCAGGCAATTAGAATTGGTGAAGAAATCTTACCATCCATTGATAATATTCCTGGTTATGAGGCAAAGGCTAAAGTCCATAAGTTACTCTACAAATGCTATAAGAAAAAAGGTAATCTTTCTCGTGCACTTGCCATGCATGAAAAATTTGTCAATTATAATGATAGTCTATTAGTTGAGTCAGATAATATTTCAGTAATACGAAAAGCTATTCAAACTGAATATGAAATCAAACTTTACAATGAAAAAATTGAAAATGAACAAGTTCAATCTCAACTAAAACTCAATCAATTAAAAAGAACTTTTATCCTACTTTTTGCCAGTTCGATCATTATCTTACTCATTATTTTTTATACTCGATCTAATATTATTTCCCAACGAAAAGAAAAGGAAGTTTTACTAAAGGAAATAAAACATCTAAAAAGTATTGGCAATTCTTCTATCAATTTATCTCCCCAAGGATTTAAATTACATCGAGACAAAATCGAAGAATCAATAGATCGAAAAATGAACGAAACCGATTGGAAGGTGCTTAATATTTTATTAGATGATCCTGTTATTTCTAATAAAGAAATTGCCAAAAAAGCCTTCTTGACAGTTGATGGAATTGGCTCTTGCCTTAGGAGAATGTACTTAGCTTTTGATATAAAAGAGTCTAAATACAAAAAAATCTCTTTACTAATGAAAGCCATAAAACTGTCAACTAATTAGCACTTCTTAACCATTTTATTCACTTCTTCTTGTGTTTTTGGGGTTTTCATGGCTAGTCGTGAAGGTGTTTTTAATAAAAACCATGACATTTAGGCCTCCTTATTAACTGGAAATCTAAAATTTGTATTTCACTAAATTTTAGTTAAATCAAATTGGAAAGATTTTCTATTAAAAAGGTGATAACTAACCACGTTCACATCACTTCTATTGGAAGTGATGTGACTTTATTAAAAAATTAAAATAACGAATAAAATCATAAAACTGAAAAACATGAAATATATCACATTATCATTTTTCTTTCTGACATTTCTCGGACAGGGCTATACCCAAAGTATAAATTTTACAATCGCTAATCCTCAACCTATAATACATGAAGTTTATGGTGGTAGAATAATAAGTGGAGATTTAGACAATGATGGAGACTTAGACATCATACAATCAGGAATAGGCGAAGACTTAATGGGATTGATTGCAAGGGCTTCTGTTTTCTTAAATGATGGAAACGGTAATTTCACAATAAATGAACAAAACTTCAATAACTTTTCGACAACAGAGGAAATAGCAATGGGCGATTTTGACAATGATAGCGACTTGGACCTGATCATCACAGCACAAAATCGTTCAGATCTATATCGAAATGATGGACAAGCTAATTTTATTTTTGACAATAGTTCTGCTCTTGAACCAATTTCTTTTAGTGAGATTATTGTTGGAGATGTTGATGGAGATGGTAATGTTGATGTGCTACAATTTGGAGCACCAAGCTCAATTCAATTTCCTCCTATTGCCAATTTATACTTCAATGATGGGTCAGGGATATTTACACAATCCCAGAATACAGTTTTTTTGCCATTTCGTCAACCTACAGTCAAGTTCATTGACTTAGAAGGTGACGGAGATTTGGATGTTCTGAGTTTCGGAAAAAATGACAATAATGAAGCTCAGGTTGGTGTATATGAAAACGATGGAACAGGAAATTACTCCATTTTTTCCAATAGTAATATTGCGCCTCATCTGTCTAATGAAATAAGTGTTGGTGATGTAGATAATGATGGTGATGAAGATGTATTAATTACTGGAAGTGATTCTGCAGGTACCATAAAAACCATATTGTACCTGAATGATGGTACAGGACAATTTAGCGAATTGATGAATACTCCGTTCCCAGATGTTTTTGCAGGTACGAATGCATTCGCTGATTTAGACAATGACAATGATTTAGATGTATTACTTATTGGATCGATGGCTGGTGGAATACCAAATATTTTCTCTATTGTTTTCGAAAACCTTGGGAATAATAATTTTATAGCAGCAGACAGTCTTGGTGGTGAATATATTGCAGAGAGTACGATTGCCGATTTCAATGGAGATGGTAGAAAGGACATAATTATCCAAGGGTTTGTTGACGATACTAATATTTATTGGAATGAAACAATTATTTCAAGTATAAAGGAAAATTATAACATACCTTTTTCAGTATTTCCTAATCCCACCAATGGACAATTTCGGATTGAATGGGGAGAAGAAGTAATCAACAGAATTGAAATTATCGACCAACATGGTAGATTAATACATAGCGAAGCAATTAATGGACAAGGATTGCATTATATGAATATTAATCTACCAAAAGGAATATATATATTGAAAATGATAGGAGAAAAAAGTATATCGACTCAAAAAATTCTGCTAATGGAATAAGAATTAAAAAAGAAGCCAACCGAGAACATTGTATATGTGTTAATGCCTAGCAAATGCTGATCACGCCGCATATACGAGACCGATGGAATGGGGAATTTCAGTCTTGCAGCTAATAATTCAATTGAAGATTTCGCTACAGGCGATATTGATGTTGCTAATACCGATAATGATGGAGATAATGTTGGAGATGTAGTTATTTCAGGTATTTCTAACGAGATAAACACTTTCGAGCCAAGGGTGTATATTAATGAAACCATAACTTCTTTATTGACAATCGAAGTATTCAATTCAATAGGCCAGTTAGTGTATGCAGATAATGATAAGGATCAAAATAGTCAGGTGAATTTAAAGCAACCGAGTGGGATGTATTTAATTACAATTGAATCTGATAATACGATGACCGCTAGAAAGTTGGTTATAAAATAAAAAAGTAATAAACGGCGCTAGAGTATTTCGACCAAATGAAATCATCTAGCGCCAATTTTAACCTATCTTTAAAAAAAAGAGGCCGTCCATTTCGCCATGGACAACCTCTTTTGAAGGAAATGATTGTAATTTAATTTTTGTTCCGCTAGATGCGGAAATTAGGTTTTAACATTTTTAAAAAAGCTTTATATCATCTGTCGAGGTAAATATTCTTTTATCAATTTAGGCGTAAAAATTATGGATTCAATGTATACCTCACAGATGCTTGAAAATCATTATTAAAATCGGTCGAGTCTTTATCGTCTTTGAAAAGTTCAGTCAATCCTTTGTTAAATCTAAAGTCGATAGCCACTCTTTCAGAAAGTTGAACTTCATATCCAACACTCACTCCAAGATCTACCTTTTCATAAATAGCGGGGCGGCGTGTCTCCGTCGAGCTGTTGTCAGAATTGGGATCTTTTACATGAATCCAAGACGGACGAACACCTGCCATCACACTACTTTTTTCAGTTACTTTATATTTAGCTAAAATCGGAAATTCTAAAACAGTTAAGTTTCTTGCAATGACTTCTTGGTTGGCAACTAATCGATCAAAGGAAGTTTTTTCAGCTGTAACCGTAGTCGGAAGATTCAAAGTATTAATTTTATCCTCTTTTGCTGTAAATGGCTGAACGAATCCTTTTCTGAAATTTACTTCTGCTTGCACACTCCATTTATCATTAATATTGTAACCTGCAAAGACACCAATTCCAGGAGAAATTGCACCCGTTGGAATTAACGGACTACCTGATACAGCTACTGTTCCACCTCCAAAAAATCCAGCTCTCACTTTCTTTTTGATGGGTAAATTTACCTGCGTGATTTCTTCTTCATTTTCTAGTAAGCTAGAAATTGCGGCAATTGGTTTTGCTAATTCAATTTCTTTGTCTGATGTTTCTTCTTCAATTTTCCACAAGTCAGTCGGATTCATTTGTGGAAGAGGTGCGACAGGAGTATTAATGTTTGGATTTGTAGGAGTATTGTTATATTCCAACGGAATTTGTTGTTGGAAATCAACTTCTTCCATTCTTTCTTCCAAATCAATCGTTTCCGTTTCAACTGGTCGTTCTTCTTTTATTTCAGTATTAAAATGAAATGTATTTTCTAAAAACTCTTGAAGAGGTTCAAAAGGAACATACCAAGCTACTGATAACAAAGTAACGGCCACCGTCAAAATCACTAAACTAGACATCCATAATGGCGATCTTCTCGGATTATGCTGATTCAGTTTTTTGTTCAATGATTTCCATGCTTGTGGGTCGAAGTCGAACTCGTGTTCTTCCAGCCGAAGTTTTAGTTTCTGTTCAGATGAATGGTTGATATTTTTCATATTGCAACTCGGATTCTAAATTTGTTAACTAAGATTTTTTGTAACTCTTTTCTAGCGTTCGACAGATGCCATTTGGAAGTACCATCGCTGATGCCTAATTTATCACCAATTTCTTGATGTTTATATCCATCAATGACATACATACAAAATACAGTTCTGCTAGAAGGGGGTAACATTTGAATAGCTTTGTAAAGATCTTCGGTAGCAAGGTTGTCAATTGCATCATTGTTGATGCTGGTTTCTTTTTCGCTATTGAGGTCGATCACTTTTTTGTAAGTGATTTGTTTTCTTACGTGATCGATGGAAGTATTAAAAACAATTCGAGCAATCCAACCTGCAAAAGTTCCAGGTTCTTTGAATTGGTGAATATTAGTAAACACTTTAAAAAAAGCCATATTTAAAACTTCTGTGGCTTCTTCTCGGTGACTGGTGTAACGCATACAGATACCCAACATTTTCCCAAAATATCTTTGGTAAACGTACTTCTGAGCTAACGGATGTTCTTTCCGACAGCCCAAAATAAGATCCTGCTCGCTACTTTGTGGTGTAAATTTCATTTTTTCGATTGTCGCTTATATCAACGTTTTGACCCTAAAATAAGGTTGGGTTGATTTTAGAAAAAAAACGAATTACGAACTATTCGCAACAATTTACGAGTTGTTGAGCATAGTTCGCAATTACGATTTCTTTTTTTTAAATAGGTAATCTGAAAAGCCTTTTGAATTATTCCTCTAGGACGAGTTTTTGTTTAGCTTTAATATTATGTTCTGTTAAGCCTAGAGTAATTGATTTTTGGAAATGTGTTTTTTGTTTGAATCTAAGATATGTGGATTGGGCAATTTAGTTGCCTTTTTGAAACTGATTTAACCTTGTTTTAATATTGTTAAGTGGATTTTAACACTTGTTTAAGAGACTATTGGGAAAAACGGGTATTGGAATTCTTTTGCCACAGACTTTTGATGACTTTAAATATTGGTTCTAGATGAATTCATTTGGTCATTTATAAAAAGTTATTGAGTTATTGATTATTAAGTTATTTCCAAAAGGGTACTTTTATAGATTGTACGAGTAATAACTCATTAACCAATAACTCAATAACCGAATGAAATCATCTTGAGCCTAAATATTACTTTTCGTAGAGCAATTACGGGAGCTATTTTGAAGTCTGTGAAAAGTCATAAAAAAGTCTGTGGCAGTCTGCGGCAAAAAAAAATCAATTCCCAACAGTCACTTTCACAAAATCCGAAACCGTCACAAAATCAAATTCCGTATCAATATCAGGACTATCTGTAGCTACAAATCGAAAAACATATTCCCCATCTTCCGAAAAAGTAGCAGAAGTAGCGTAAGAAGTAGGAGAGGAGGTGAATGTAACTTTTCCAGGTCCTTCGACGACCATCCATTTGGCAGGTAAATTGGTCAATGCAGTACCATTATAAGTAACATTGGCAGAGAAATTAGCTGTCCCACCTGAAGGAATAGAAAAATCTGCATTAGAAGTCACATCATAACCAGTCGTATTTGGAGTCCAGGGAAATGGATTATTTTGCATTGCTGGAAAAATATTTCTCCAAAATTCAGAACGTAAAACATAAAAATCACTAGGACTTTCGTGCCCCAAACGAAGACTATGCAAAGTGATTTCTTTTTCTCGAAATTGATTGATGGCAGTATAAATAGTTTCCAAAGGACTAATGGTATCTGCATAACTTATAAAACTATATGCTGGCCCTTTGAACCGCTTCGCAAAAAATATCCCATCATAATATTTTGAAGCATTCAAAGTAGAATCTTCATGCGAAATATTTCCCCAAGATCCTCGCGAGTCTCGAATAAACAGGGGCAAACCTGCTGGTCGATCCCAGCGATGTCCTGCATGACCACATAGTGCAGAAACGGTTTGCACCAAACATTTCACTCGCTGATCCACCCCCGCAGTCATCAATGCCAAACCACCTCCTTGACTAATTCCAACCACGCCCATATCCGTTCCATTAAAATCACTCCGGGTAAAAATGTAATCAATCGCTCGCATGGCACCTGCAATCGAATGTTTGTAATAATATAGATCAGGATTAGAAATATCCGTCGGTTCGTATGAATTTGGATCAATTTCATCAGGCTCCGCTTCATGAATATTGATGCTAATGGAAAGTGCGCCTCCCCATTCTGCAATATTAGTTTCAGGTACACAAATATTTCCAATAAATCCAAAAGGCGGTAAAGTTAACATGGCAGGGTAGGGTGGCGAGATGCCTTTGGGAATAGAAATATAACCATAAACTCTTCGGTTATTAATATTGCCTAAATTGATTCGGTAAGTTTCACTCAAACTCGTACTGTCGAGAAAAGTCAAAACTGGATCAATCGGGACAGTAGCTAATTCCGCTTTTACGCCATCCCAAAAACTATCAAAATCTGCTGGCTCATCCACATATCCTTGCAAATCATATTTTGAAAAAATTGCACCACCAACAATTGAAATACTACCTTGAGTGGCTCGGCAAAGTACACTTCCTGGTTCTTCCAAAGTGAAAGGAATTTTTGCAGGAACTCCAGGGTTGACGATGATTTTGCCAGTTTTTAATGGCGGAGTTTTAGGATCAAAACGAATGATATACGATACCTCGCCCCCAGTATCAGAAATTACCTCGAAGTACATCATTTCTCCTGCTTCATAAGTTGCATCAGAGCGACTTGCATTCACTTGCAATTGCGCAAAAATTGGTGCCGACATTCCAATGAAAATCAACAAAAGACTTATTTGCCAAAAGTTTTTATCTATAAAAGAGTACATAATGATTATGGATTCAATTTCTTTTTTGAAAAAATAAAGAAAGTTTGAGATTCAAGAAGCGGTTTAGACAGGAGTATATAAGCTCAAATTTACGCTTTTTTTTAGAAAATTAGATTTGACTTAAGTTTTTAGGAGTTAAAAAAAATGAAGGCAGAGACGAGGAGAATTTTTCTTCGAAAAATTTTAAAGCTCTGCGCCTCCCCGTCTCTGCCTTCATTTTTCTTTTAAATAAGTGAAAAATAGCTTCGTTAGTTTTCCCCAAAAAAGTTATTACAATCTTAAATAATGCCCTTCGTCGAATTTTTTCCTTGATAATTTTTATCATTGTAACTTTGTTGGACGAATTTCAAGCTTTAAAAAAACGAATCTACCTAACCAACTGTAATGTCGAAAGAAAATCTTTCTGAAATTTTAGAGAAACTGCAATCAGATGATCAGGCTGTTTTGAAATCTTTATTTCAAGAACACTATTTATCTGTTTGCAAAAGTATCTATCGCTTTGTCAAAGATAAATCTACTACCGAAGACATTGCACAAGATGTTTTTATTAAGTTTTGGGAAAAAAGAAAAAAACTCAATATCACTTCTTCCGTTGCAGCATACTTACATCGAATGGGTACGAACGAAGCGATTTCTTATTTGCGCAGGCAAAAGCATTTTGAATCTGAAGAAGTCATCGAATATTCCGTTCCCAATAATTTAGTCTCAGGTGAATCCGAAATATTGCAATCCGAACTGCAAGAAAATGTAACTGAAGCCATCAATTCTCTCCCTCCCAAGTGTCGAGCTATTTTCCAACTTAGTCGTTATGAAGAATTAACTTATAAAGAGATTGCCTCGAAATTGGATATCTCGGTCAAGACGGTGGAGAATCAAATGGGGAAAGCATTGCGGGTTTTGAGAGAAAAGTTGAGAGGGTATTTGAGTATGTTTTTTTAGGGATAGACCGCTTTTCTGTCAGAGGACAGATCATCACCTTTAGTGACTGTCAGATCGCTACGCTGCCAGACTGACGATATTCGGTGTTAACTATATTTTAGAAATCGAAAACGTTTCGGTCTATTGACAAACAAAGCAATCTGCTGTCAGTTATCAAAAGTGTAATCGTCAGTCTGACAGCGTAGCGATCTGGCAGTAAGCGCAGCGAACGATCTGTCTTCTGTCAGCGAAGCGATCTGTCTATAAAAAAAAATAAAAACTAAGTAGGGGTATTCCCCAACTCATGTCGTCATATTATCGCAAGGCACGAAAAGATTATGAAGGAGAATAAATACATCGAACTAATTGCCCAACATCTGTCGGGAGAAATTTCAGAGAGTGATCGAAAAGACCTCATGGAATGGGTGAATTCCGATGCCAAAAACCAAGCGTTGCTAAAAGAAACGACGCAGCTGTGGGAAATTTCTGAAGCGTATGATTCCCCTTTTGACACGAATGTAAATGAGGCTTGGGAAAAAGTAGAGCAAAAAATAGAAGTAACAAATGATTCTAAAGATTCGTCAGCCAAGACAATCCGTTTGTCCAACTTTAAACGATTTTTACAAATAGCTGCAGTATTTTTAATAGGTGCAGTTGGGTTGTTTTTCTTTTTCCAAAATCAACAACCTGAATTAGTTGCGTTTGATACAACCGATGAACAAACTTTAGATTTCTTTTTGCCAGATTCGAGTCGAGTGGTGCTGAATGAAAATAGTCAGCTAACTTATGAATATTTGGAAGGAAAAAGGATGGTAACTTTAGAAGGAGAGGCTTGGTTTGATGTGCGGCATATGGATAATATTCCTTTCGAAATAGAAAGTGGTGAGGCGAAAACGGTAGTGCTTGGAACGGCATTTAATGTACGAGCTTATCCGCAAGAGGATATTATTGAAGTATCAGTTGAGCGAGGGAAAGTGGCATTTTTTGAAAAAGAAAATATCAAAAATCAACAATTTTTAGAAGCAGGAACGGAAGGTGTTTTTGATAAAGTTGAAAAAACTGAAATCAAAAAAGAGAAAAGAGAAAATGAAAATGCAATAGCATGGAAAACGATGAAGATGGATTTTAAGAATGTAGAATTGGATAAAGTTTTCGAAACATTAGAAAGGTACTTTGAAGTGAAAATAGAAGCAGATTCGAAAATTCGAAAATGTACGCTTAATGGAAATTATTCAAATCCGAAAATGGAAGATGTATTAAATTACATTAAAGCTACTTTAGGATTACAATACAAGATCAACGGAACAAAAGTCACTATCACAGGAGAAGGTTGCTAAAAAAAAATCTAAATTGAGTTGTGTGGGCGACCGTAAAACGTAAAACGTTCAACGTCAAACAATTAAGTCAGTCAATTAAAAACAACCCTTTTCCTTTTTATAAAACCCTTAGCAACAACCATGAAAAGCCATCATTGGATTTTTATTATTTGTTTACTTTTTGCGACAAATGCTTTGCTCGCACAGGTAGCTACGATGGAAAAAAGGGTGACGATTCAATATTTTAATGTGGAGTTGGAAGAAGCTTTGGAAGGAATTAGTAAAGATTATAAAGTCAATTTTACCTACAGCATTGATCGAATTTCAGTAGATCAGATTGTAAGTGCAGATGTTGAAAATACACCTTTGTCATTAGCATTAGATGAACTGTTGGAAGAAACAGATATTACTTATGCAAGCATTGGCGACCAAGTAGTATTGAAAGTTGATTTAGAAAAAAGAAAATTATTAGCAGAGCGAAGAGCACAGCAAAAAGCAGTTTCAATATCTGAACCTCCAAAGTGGGTAAAGCAAAATGAGACCATGCCTTTACAAATTGCTAATTTTCACAGCCCAACTAAATATTTGGAAGAGCCAGCATATGAAATGGGGATTTATCCAGTTTGGTCTCCGTTTTTTTATAACACAACATTGGAGGAGGAAGTAGAATTTTTTGTAGATGATATCTTTGGTGAAACTGCTGAAGGAGAAAAGTTAGCCCAAATTACGCTGTTTGGAAATGTGGGAACCAATATGAATAATAATTACAGTACCACAAATCGAGTTTCTGCTAATATTCTTTGGGGGCACAATGGAGGTGTGAATGGAACGGAAGTCGGAGGATTAGTTAATTCAGTTGTCAATGATGTCAAAGGAATTCAAATTGCAGGTGTTGGAAATGTAGTTGGAGGAGAGGTGGAAGGAACTCAAGTTGGAGGAATTTTTAATGTTAATCGAGGAACGACTAAAGGAATTCAAGCTGCGGGAATTATCAATGTAGGAAAAGAAATAAAAGGAGTTCAAGCAGCAGGAATTTTGAATGTGGCAAGGAAAGGATCAGATGGCATCCAAGCGTCAGGAATTGGAAATGTTGCCGGGCGAGAATCGAAAGGAGGCATCCAAGCGTCAGGAATTTTTAATATCAATGGAGGAACGACGAACCTTCAAGTTGCCCCAATTTTGAATATTGGAAGAAGGGTAAAAGGTTGCCAAATTGGTTTAATCAATATTGCAGATACGATTGGTGGAGCTTCGATTGGATTGATTAATATTGTCAGAAATGGATATAATCGAGTGGAGTTTTCGGGAGCAGAAGTGCTTTATTTTAATGCAGAATTGAAATTGGGATCAAGAGGGTTTTATAATATTTTTCATGCAGGTTATCGACCATTGAATAGAGATGAAGGGCATTATGCTTTTGGTTATGGTTTTGGAACTTTTATCAGAACAAAGAAGAAAAGACTTTCTCATAACTTAGAGATCTTGGTAACTCAAATTAATGATATCCAAAGACCAGCAGATTTGGGTGGGACAAGTTCTAAAAAATTAAACTTGCTCAACCAATTCCGATGGGCAATAGACTATCGAATAGGCAGACGGACAAGTTTGTTTGTTGGGCCAACATTTAATGTGATGGTTTCCAAATTGGTAGATCAAACTACTGGAGAATATGACTTAGATATTTTGCCTTACACATTTTTTGAAGAGGTAGATCCAGGTGTGAGTCCCACTTATATTGCAGGGTGGGTAGGAATAAATGCGGGGATAAGATTTTAATCCCTGTCCCTTGAAGGGGAACGCAAGTGGATTGTTTTGTGAAAATAAATAAACGGACAACTCAGGATTTTTAAATAAAAAATAATTTTTCGAATTACTTTTTGAACAACGAAATGACATAGTTTCGCTAGGTGTTTCTATGGAGTTGATGAAAATTTAGAAGAAGATTTTACATCAGCTTCATCTAGCGGAAAATTAAAAAGCTTTTGATTAGTTGACTTTTAATATTGCTCCGGCCTACATTTTGGCAATCCGAAATTATGTTGCTTAGGGTGTTATTGCCGAAAGGTCGGAGCTATTTTTAATCAACGATATTTTATAATTATGACCTAGAACTTAATTTTTTAAAGAATAAAATTTATCGAACATGAAAAAGAACTTAATGTTAATCGTGCTTAGTTTTTTAGCGCTTCAAGGTTTTGGACAAACAGAAACACTATTCAATCGAGCAAGAGTGGTGGGTGCATTTGGTGCTCCAATTACAGAATTTAGTCAATTCAAAGGCGACTATATTGTTTCATCTGGTGGTGGTGGTGGATTAATTATCGATGATTTTTTCATTGGTGGATATGGAATGGGTACAGTCGATATCAACGAATTTGTTGAAAACAATGAAACCATTGAAATGGAAATGGGACATGGTGGATTTTGGTTAGGCTATACTTATCGGTCTTATAAATTAGTTCATTTTTTCGCGAGTACCAAATTAGGATGGGGCGGAATTGATATCGAAATTGATGACTCAGGTTTCAAAACTAATGACAATATTTTTGTGGTGACTCCTGAAGTTGGATTGGAGTTGAATGTTTTCCGCTGGTTTAAAATAGCAGGTACCGTTGGCTATAGATCAGTTTCGGGGGTGTCAATCACAGGTCAAAGCAATAAAGATTTTAGTGGAATGGCTGGAACATTGACTTTTAGATTTGGAGGATTTGGGGATTGGAAACGAAGTCGCAGAGATAGAGATAGAGATAGAGACAGAAGAGATAGATTTGATGATTAAATGTTTTTAAATAATTATCATTGATAGCTATTGGGTTTGCGGGATTGGGAATTGAAATTTATTTATGAATGGTTTTTCAAATATCTCAACACCTGCAATCTCAATAGCTATTGAAATGATTATGACCTAGAACTTAAGTATCGGAACAGATTTGATATATTATTTCTTCTTCGCCCTAAATTTTAAAGCAATGAAATGGTAAAGAGTATCTAACCCGATTGACCGGTAAAAAAACCTGATTGAACTTTTTAGTCAATAGGTTGAAATCATTTAGGTTACTTTTATAGGATCAGGAAGGGCTTTCTCATAAAAATACCATGTAAGGTTGAATGTGTCTTTTTTTAAATGCCTTAAATGGTTCAAATTTATTATTTATGATAAAGCCCTTTAGGATCAGGTGAAATTATTTTTATAACACTTTTTTAACATAAAAAGCTAAAACTAAAATAGGGGTCTCAAATCCTCAAAACGTCATATGAGCAAAGACATCAAATTAAGAAAATGATACAGGTCTTTTCGCTCTGAAAATTTATAACAATCAATTTACATTTTTAAGATAATCCGATTTTAGAAAATAGGTGTTGACTATTTTTCTAATAGCCACGCCTATTTTTTTTCGGAAAAACCAAAGTGAAATCAATCACATTTTTTTTAGAAAAACAATATTCAAAATGAAAATCACCTTAAAAAATGTATTCCTAGTAATTTATGTTTTAGTGCTTTTACTAATCACATTTTCTTCGAATGCACAAACCACTTTAACCCAAACCATCAAAGGAACTGTCCTTGACAATGATTCTGAAATGCCATTGATTGGCGCAAATGTCATCATCACTTCCACGACTGAAATGATGGGGACAAGCACAGACCTTGACGGAAATTTTAGAATTGAAAATGTGCCGATTGGAAGACATAGTATTCAAATCTCTTATTTAGGTTATGAAGAATCCAATTTGCAAAGTGTCTTGTTGACTTCTGGAAAAGAGTTGTCACTCAACATCGAAATGCAAGAAGCCCTCAACCAAATGACTGAAGTGGTGGTGACTGCTCAACATGACAAAACCAAACCAATCAATGAATTAGCAACCGTCTCTGCCCGATCATTTTCAGTAGAAGAAACTGCTCGGTACGCCTCCAGTCTTTTTGACCCAGCACGAATGGCACAAAACTATGCGGGGGTTACCGTTGGAGGTGGATCGAGCGATTTGTTCAACGAAATTATCGTTCGTGGGAATTCCCCAAAAGGTGTGATGTGGAGATTAGAAGGTATCGAAATTCCTAATCCAAATCACTTTGGAGGCATGGGGAATTCAGGTGGAGGAATCAGTATGTTGAGTAGCACGACTTTGAGTAATTCTGATTTTTATACGGGTGCTTTTCCTTCTGAATTCGGAAATGCCACTTCTGGCGTTTTTGATTTGAACATGAGAAAAGGGAATAACGAAAAACGGGAATACTCATTTATGGTTGGAGTGTTAGGATTAGAAGCTGGCCTCGAAGGACCATTTAGTGAAAATTATAATGGGTCGTATTTGTTGAATTATCGATACTCTACTTTAGGACTTTTGCAAGAGGTTGGATTGAATCCTGCGGGGGATGTTTTGCCAGCGTATCAAGATTTATCTTTCAAGGTAAACTTGCCAACTAAAGGTTATGGAACCTTCGCCATTTTTGGTTTGGCTGGGAAAAATATCGCTTCGCAAACTGCCGAAGCCGACTCCACTAAATGGGTGGATGATGATGGGAAATGGAGTTTTGAAGAAAGACAAAAAGTAGGAACTATTGGAGTGTCTCATAAATTAATTTTAACACCAACTAGCTATTTACGAACGGTTGTCGCAGCTTCCTCAGATAGCTACGAAGCAGAAGAATCATACTTAGACGTAGAGAATAATTATAAAGATGTTTTAGATGAGATCGCCATTTTTGATAATAAAATTATTCGTGCAACAACAACATACACGAATAAGATTAATGCAAAAAATACTTTCCAAGCAGGAGGGATTTTTACTAATCAAAAGTTTAGTTTCAAATCTGAGGAAAACCAAGGAGAGGATACTTGGGAAAGTTATTTGAACAATGAAGGGGAAACTCAACTATACCAAACTTACGCACATTGGAAACATCGCTTCGATGAAAAATGGACTTTGAACGCTGGGTTTCATTATACCTATTTTGCCTTGAATGGAAGTCAGTCGCTTGAGCCTCGTGCTGCGATAAAATTTCAAGCAAGTCCAAAACAGTCTTGGAGTGCGGCAGTAGGATTGCATAGTAAGCCAGAGCATGTCTCATTTTATTTCGCAGAAGTGACAGAAGAAGGACAACCTAAAACAGCTCCAAACAAAGATTTAGATATGACAAAATCATTGCAAGCAGTTATTGGTTACGATCAAAATTTAGGAGAAAATCTTCGCTTGAAAATAGAAACTTACTATCAACATTTATATGATGTGCCAATTGTTGATGAACCAGGAAGTACCAGCTCAGTTATCAATACTCAAGATATTTGGGATGTTTTAGGAGAATCATTTGAAGCAACCAACGAAGGAACGGCAAGAAATTATGGCGTAGATATTACGATTGAAAAGTTCTTTTCCAAGAACTATTATTTCTTGATTACAGGATCTTTGTTTGATTCAAAATATACCCCAAAAGATGGCAACGAATATCACACTCGCTACGCTTCAAATTACCAATCGAATGTTTTATTCGGAAAAGAATGGAAAGTTGGTAAAAGCAAAAAGAACATTTTTGGAATCAATGGAAAATCAATTTTTGCAGGAGGAAATCGAATCACTCCAATTGACCTAGAAGCATCTAGAGCTGCAGATGAAACTGTTCGGGATGATAGTCAAAGATTTGGAGCACATGCACCAGCGTATTGGAGGTTTGATGTTGGGATAAGTTATAAAATCAATAAAAAAAGAATGACCCATTCCATTTTGTTAGATGTCCAAAATGTAACAAATCATGAAAATGTAGATTACCAATATTACAGTTCAGGTGCGGATAAAATTGTCAACGTAACCCAAACTGGATTATTCCCAACTTTTAATTATCGAATCGAATTTTAAAAAAAACTATTTAATAAATAAAAACTAAGATTATGAAAAATCTAAAAATGTATTCCGTCATTTTATTGACAATGATTTTAATGACCAGCTGCCAAGATCGAGGCAATAATGGATTATTTAATTGTATCGAAGGCGAAGGCGATGTCGTTACTCAAGAATTATTGATCAATGAATTTTCTGGTGTGAGGTCTCGAGGTTCCTCACAAGTTTATATCACTCAAGGCAATGATTTTAAAGTAGAAGTCGAAGGCCAACAAAATATTATTGACAATATCGAAACAGACATTCAAAATGGTGTTTGGGAAATCGAATTCGAAGAATGCCAAAGAAGTTTTACTGAATTGAAAATTTATATCACTATGCCTGAAATCAAAAGTTTAGAAGTTTCTGGCTCAGGAGATATGTTTGGACAAGATGCTTTTACTGTCGAGAAAATCAATTTAAAAGTAGATGGTTCAGGAAGTATTGATGTTGCAATTGATGATGCGACCGATGTGGATGCTAGAATTTCAGGCTCTGGAAAAATAATTTTAGCTGGTACTACCAATTACTTAGGAGCAAAAATTAGTGGTAGCGGAGATCTAAAAGCATACGACCTAGGAGCTAATCTTGGAAACATAAAAATCACAGGTTCAGGCGATGCAGAAGTGACGGTCTATGATGAATTGGATGTAAGAATTGAGGGAAGTGGAGATGTGTATTATAAAGGTAATCCGATTATTAATGTGGACATCACGGGGAGTGGTGATTTGAGAAATATGAATTGATTTTTTGCCGCTGACTTTTTATGACTTTTCTCAGACTTTTTATTGGAGTCTGTGAAAAGTCATAAAAATGTCTTTGTTAGTCTGTGGCAAAAAATTACTCTTCCTCTTCGCTTGAACCATTTTTCACAAAAGCAACTCCTTCCTCAGAGACTACTCCTTCCTCTAATAATCCATTCACCCAATCTCTTCGATTAAAATGCATCGCCCATTCGATCGGTGTTTTTCCTTCCGTCACTCGATTCAGATCAACATTATGGATCGCCAAAACGGGGAGCGTGGCTACCGAACTTTTTTCAATCGCTTTCACAATTGGAGAAGTTCCATCTTTTCCGCCATAGTATGGATCAGCTCCGGCAGTCAAAAGTAAGTGCAGCATTTTAGGATCTTTGTAAGCTAGAAAAGTAGGACTCAATAATTGATTCTGATCATTTAAAAGATTTGCATCTTCACCTAGATTTTTATCCAAAATAAATTTTACCAACTTGTGAGCACCCATACTTACTGCCAGCGTAATCGGAGAGTGATGTTGCTCCAAAACAACTTTTCCAACATTGGCACCTTTCCCTACTAACTCGATTACCGCTTTGGTATTTTTATAAAAAATAGCAGACAGCAGGGGAGTAGTTTTAAACTCTGCATCTACTTCATCCATATTTTCGATTTTCTTCAAAAAGAAATCTACGCCTACCTGATCTCCTTTTTGAATGGCAGAGATGAGTGCATTGGCAACTCCTTTGTTGTTCACATCGTAAGTTTTTTCTAAGCGAGCAGTTGCAGCATCGGCAGCAGCTTTTTCTTTTAATTCTTTTTGCTTTGCTTCGAAAGCTTCTTTTTGTTCTCTCAATTTCTTCGCTTCCTCCGCTTTTGCTTTGATCTCCTCATGCGTCACTTTATCAACTGCTACTTTTTCCAATCGCTTGCCTTCTTTAAAGCCTTCCATTTGATTGAGCAATTCCACAAAACCTTTTCGTTTAGCTTCATCGATTGGACTATTTCCACTAGGTTCTTTTTTATAAATATTTGCGCCAGCTTCCATGAGTAATTGTACATACTCTGCATTTCGCCAAGAGACTGCTTTGAAAATAGCAGACTCTCCATCTTTTCCTACTAGATTAGGATCAGCTTTTCCTTCCAATAGAATTTCGATAATGTCTGTATTATTATTGTCAATCGCGATAGGTAAAGCTCGACGTTGGATGCCATCTTGAAGATTAGGATTGATACCAGCATAGATGCAACGGGCAACCATTTCAGTATCATTTTTCTTTACTGCATTGATTAAGTCGTGGATTTCAAGGTTGAATTTATCCGAAATATATTGAGTTCCTTTTTTTAAAAATTGTCCTGTTTTTTTGAAAAAATCTTCTGCCATGGTTTTGTTTATTTTTTTGTAAAAATAGGTTTTTTCATTTATGGTTTAAAGATTAATGATTGATTTATTTTTTACTCAAAAAAAATTAAATACCTTAATCTAGGTCTGAAATATATACTTGAAAACATCTTTTTTTATTGGGGTGTTTTTTCCTAAAAAAGAACAATATAAAATCAAACTTTAAAACTATGTGAAAAGTCTCGACCAACAAAGAATCAAACTCGTCAAAGGAAAAAAAGAAGACTTTAAAAAAAATCATTTAATGATCAAGCTATAAATTAGGAGATTAAACTATATTCGTTTTGTCTAGTCTAATTTTTTTAATTCTTCGATAGATTTTGTCACAATTAAAATACGTAAATGAAATTTCCAACTAAATCCCTATTTCCAATTTTTGCCCTTCTACTTATTTGTACACCACTTTTTTCTCAACAACCCAATGTCCTGTTTATCATTGTAGATGATATTGGCGTGGGGCCAATCCCCAATTATTCACCTAGCTCAACTAAGGCAAATATGCCTCATTTGGAGGCAATGATGAATGAGGGAATTACCTTCGACAATGTTTGGTCAAATCCAGTTTGTGCTCCAAGTCGAGCGAACATTTTGACAGGTAAACATGGCTTTCGAACCAATGTTTTAAATGCTGAGGATTTAGCGACACTTTCACAAGATGAAACCACTCTTCATGAATATATCGACCAATTGTCTAATGGAACTTATAGCAATAGCTTAATTGGAAAATGGCATTTAGGAGGTAGTAATGGAATGAATACAAACTATGATTACCCAAATGAATCTGGGATTGAATATTTTGGAGGAATTATGGGCGGAGGTGTTCAAGATTATGAAGATTATACTTTAGTCATCAATGGACAAGCGACTGCTACGACAGATTATATCACGACCAAATTTACAGATTTGGCAATCGATTGGATCAATGACCAAAATCAACCTTGGTTTTGTTGGTTAGCTTATAATGCTGCACATACGCCTTTCCATCTTCCACCAACAAATATGCATACACAAGGAAATTTACCAACTGATTCTGCTTCGATTGCTGATAATCCATTGCCTTATTATTTAGCGATGGTAGAAAGTTTAGATTTTGAAATGGGTAGATTATTCGACAATATTCCAGAGAGTGAATTAGAAAATACGGTGATTATTTTTGTGGGTGACAATGGAACGCCGGGAGCGGTGGTGGAATCTCCGTATCAATCTAATCGAGCTAAAGGAAGTTTGTATCAAGGTGGAGTTCATGTGCCAATGGTCATTTCTGGTGTAGGGGTCAATCGAGTAAATGAACGAGAGGATGCTTTAGTTTCTTTTTCCGATTTGTTTTCGACAATTGTAGAATTGACAGGAACGCCCCTTTCTCAAATTCATGATAGCTATAGTTTTGCATCATTACTTACTGCTCAAGATGATGGACAAAGAGATTGTATATACACCGAAGTTCAGTCTGGTGGAAATTCTGATGGTTGGGCTGCTCGCGATGAAACTTATAAATTTATCAGCTTGGCAAATGGTGGGCAACGATTTTATAATTTGATCGATGATCCTTACGAGATGGATAATTTATTACCAGTTGGTATGTTGAATACTACAGAATTAGCTGCATTCGAGAAATTATCTAATCATTTTGATGTGATTAGTCCTGTGAAAAATATAGAAAAAGCAGCGGTAGGATTTAATGTTTTCCCAAATCCAGCTAATGATAATTTATTTTTGGAAATGGAAAATTTTGAAAAATTTACCTCCTCGGGAGACAGGCAATACTTTTCCATTTTTGATATTTCTGGAAAAGAAATGAAAAGAGGAGAAGTGAATTTTGAAAATGAAACGATTAATATTGACGAATTAAATGCAGGGATATATTTAATTCAAGTAGGGCAGGAGGTGAGGAAATTTGTAAAAGATTAAAATTTGGAGAGGAGGTTATTCACAAGGTGATTCGAATAGAAGTCACCTTGTGAATAGAGCTTTTTCTTTTTAGTTTTTATTCTTTGGTAAAATCGGATGATGCCACGAAATGGAATAATTATGAGGACTCAACTCATTAAATTTTTTGTTGGTAAAAATTGTATAACCATAATTAAAATGAAAGTAAGCTAAACCAATTCCAACCATTGGACGAACAGCGAAACTTGAAGCATCTTTTTTGAAATAGTACAAACTATTGATTCCAATTTTACCTCCTAATCCAAAAACATATCCTCCTTTCCAGACTGCAATTTTTGGAGCAAAAACTTTTTTAGTGGGAAGATATTCAAAGCCGAATTGATAAGCTTTGGCATTTCCTCCACCTTCTCCAGTTTCGGTTTTCATTTCAACTAAATTTAATCCTATGGTTAAATATTTAAAGCCATGAATTTCAGGTGAGAGTAAAAGTGATCTACCTTCCGTCCACCACTTTCCATGGCGAATAGAATAGTATCTTGCATCTGTTTTTTTTGAAAAAGTAGCGTCTCCTTGTCCAGAGGTAAAAGCTAAAATGGAGCAAGTGAAAAGAAGTAAGAGTATTGCCTGCCTAACGAGTGAATAGATTTTTTTTGAAAAAAAATAGGAAAGCATTCCCATGATTTACGATTTAAAAACGATTCGGAATTCTGTCCATCCGTTTTCATTTGTTTTTAAACTAAACTGCGCCTCGTGGTTCGAAAGTATCTCCCGCACCAAGGTTAATCCGACACCTTGACCATCTATTTTTGTACTGAAAAAAGGAGTGAATAATTTTTCAGCATCCTCAGTTGAAATACCAGAACCATTGTCTTGAATGAGGATAGATTTAGGGGATTCTTTGGAAGAGATTTTTATAACTCCTTGACCGTCAATTGCTTCGATTGAGTTTTTGATGATGTTAATTAAAACTTGTTCTATCTGCTTAGCATCAATTGAGGTAAAGAAATTATTTTTTGCTAAATCAAATTCAATAGAGATGTTTTTAGCTTTGGCTTGTGACTCCATCAATTTACCAATGTTTTGCATCAATTCATTGACATTAATTTTTTCCAAATAAGGCTTGGGTAATCGAACTACTTTAGCAAAGTTTTTCATAAATAAACTCATCGAATTATTTCTTTCGATAGCAATTTCTAGGGATTCTCTTTCGTCTGAATTTTCTTCGGTATTGTATTCGACATGAGTTTGTAATATAGAATTAATCGCACCAATAGAGTTGTTCACTTCGTGAGCCATCATGCGAATGATTTTTCCGTAAGCTCTTTTTTCTGCTTCTAAAATTTCTTTGGATAATTCTTGAATTAAAATAAATTTTCGTTTAAAACCTCGATGGATAAAATGGGAAACTTCGCATTTGTACTTTTCAAAACCTTCGGTGGCAATGATATTAGCTTTGCCAATTTCAAGTGTGGAAATTTGTTGTAGAATGGGATTGTCGAAATTAGAAATAGGTTGTTGAATTGCCTGTTCATTTAATTCCAAAAGTTTCATTGCTCGTGGATTAATGTCCGTTATTTTTTCATCATAATCCAAAATAATGATTCCGTTGGGAGAAGCATTAATTAATTTTTTCAAAAAGAAATGTTGCTCCTCCACTTGAATTCTTTCCTCTCGAATATTGTCAATCATACTATTATAAACATCAATCAACTTGTCCATTTCTTTCGAACCTGTCTTGACAAATTTGATAGTGAAATCCTTATCCATAATCGCGTCTGTCCCCGAGTACATAAATTCTAATGGTCGAATAAATGATCGATACATTAGGTAAGCAAGGAAAAGAGAAAATAGAATGGCAAACTCAGATAGAAGAAAATATATTTTCTGATCACGCAAAACTAAGAAGCATAAGTAAGCAATTACTATATGAATGATGGTAATAAATAAAAAATACTTTACCCTTAAACTCATTTTTTATAACGATGATTGGTGAACGGTGAATTTTTAGGTGCGTTTTAGTTGTCGTGTGGAATATCATATTTTTCCAAACGACGATATAGTGCACTTCTAGTAATTCCGAGAGACTTCGCCGTAGCACTAATTTTATATTGATGGTAAGCTAAGGCTTTTTTTATCATTTTTATTTCCATGTCTTCTAAAGAAATTTCGCCAACATCCGGTAGGTTTACTTTTTCACCTCTTAGACTTCCTCGGTATTGAGTTTGGAAATCTTCCTGTGTAATTGTTTTGTTATTAGAAACTAGAACGACTCGTTCAACCAAGTTTTTTAGTTGTCTGATATTCCCGTGAAAGTCTTGTTTTTCTAACCATAGCAAGGCTTTTGGATCGACTGTCAAATCTGGATTATGGTAAATTTCTTTTAAGTTGTCAACATAAAAACGAACCAATAAAGGAATATCTTCTCGCCGCTCTCGCAAAGGTGGTATTTGAATTTTAATCAAATTAATTCGGTAATATAAGTCTTCTCGAAAAGTATCATTCGCTACCATTTCTTCCAAGTTTTTATTCGTAGCACTTACGACTCGAACGTCAATTTTTTTCGCTTGACTACTTCCCAAAACTTCAAAAGTTTGTTCCTGCAAAACACGCAATAATTTCACTTGGCTGCTGTGTGCCAGATCACCAATTTCATCTAAAAAAATAGTTCCAGTATCTGCCATTTCAAATCTTCCTTTTCGATCAGTTACGGCATCGGTAAAGGCACCTTTTTTATGTCCAAACATTTCACTTTCGAAAAGCGAAGAAGAAATTCCACCCAAGTTAACTTTGACAAAAGGTTTGTCTGCGCGCAAACTTTCGTAGTGGATCGCTTCGGCAATTAGTTCTTTTCCAGTTCCACTTTCTCCAAGAATGAGCACGCTTGCATTGGTTTTACTGACTCGTTTTGCCAAATTTAAAACATCCATTAACCCTGCTGATTTTCCAATAATATGTTCGAAATTTTTTATTCCAGTTTCAGTTGATTTTTTTGTTTCATTTTTATTTAGTGCCAATAAAGTTTTGATCGACGAAAGCATTTGCTTGTTGTCCCAAGGTTTAGCGATGAAATCTTTTGCGCCCTGTTTCATTCCTTCAACTGCTAATTGCACGGTGGCCCAACCTGTCATTAAAATGATTGGCATTCGTGGATGTTCTGCAATTATTTCTTTTAACGCATTCATTCCCTGTCGACCAGAAGTGTCGATGGCAAAATTCATATCCAATAAAATTAAGTCAGGTCGAAATGTATTGATCGTTTCTTCCGCTTCTCTTGGATGATGGATTGCAGCGACTTCGAAGCCTGATTTTTTTAATAATAATTTTATCGAAGAACACACAGCCCGATCGTCGTCAATGATTAGTATATGTTGTTTGTTTTCCAAATGGATAGACTTTTAGTTTTCGAAAAATATTTTTTGCCACAGACTTTTTATGAATTTGATTTTGACTTTTCACAGATCATTATTCAAGTCAGCGAAAAGTCATAATCAAATTCTGTATCAGTCTGCGGCAAAAAAAGAATTTAATCCTCATGCAGCACCATCGCCGGATTCACCATCGCCGCTTGCCGACTCGGATAAAATGCGCAAATCAAAACCAACAAAAGAATAACTCCTGCCGATGAAAGCATGGCGTAATAGTAATTAATATTTTCGATATCAAACAATTTCATGATTGGAAATTGTGCTGCGAAAAATAAGCCGACAAAAATTCCGATCAAAGTAACCATAATAATCTCTGCAATGAATTGAAAAGAAATATCTGAACGAGTAGCGCCAACCGTTCTTCGTAGTCCAATTTCTGATTTTCGCTTACTGATATTATACCACAGCACTCCGAACAATCCTAAGGCAACATTGATAATTAAAAATCCGCTGATACTCATCAAGGCAATCATGGGAGTCCAAGTAGATTGACTTTTTTGAATACGACGTTGTTCTAATTTTCTGATGGAAAAATCTGCCCGTTTAGTTATTGAGGCAATCAGCTTGTTGAGTTTTTCCTCAGCATCAGGTTGGACACCATCTTTCATTCGAATATGGGTAATCCAAGTATCTTTCGAGGTAGAAGGAGTGAAAACAAAGGTACCTAATTGCTCTTCTGCAAATTCTCCATGATATTTATAATGATCAACGACACCTATTATTTTTACAAATTCACCAAAATCTCCATCTTCTTCTAAAACAAATAAACTGTCCAATACAGGTTTACCTGCAAAGGATTGCTCACGAAATTTTTTAGTAATTAAAACGGGAATGTATTTTGAGTTTTTATCGGACTCCACAAACCAACGACCTTCAGTAATATTTAGTCCTGCTGTATTAGCATAATGTTCATCATTAAAAAACATACAAGTTTGAAAATCAAAACCATTTTTATCATTTCCTGTCGACCAAGTATTTCCCGAGAAAGGAAATGCACCTCCTGAAAATGAGACAGATTCTACTTCAGGCATGGCATTTAACTCTTGGAGTAAAAGTGTTTTCATTTGAGCCACTTCCAAGGAATCGCTACTTTGAGGGATATTTAATGAAGCTGTCCAAATATTTTTAGTATCAAATCCTAAAGGAGAATAATACACTCGCATATTAGAAATGATAAAGGCAAAAACCGCAAATAGAATCATAAATGAAAAAAAGATTTCAAGGAAGAGTAAAAAATTCTTTTGCTTTTTATTCCAGATTAAAGTGAAAATATGCTTGATCATAACTGGTTGTTTTTTATAGCGTTAACAATATGCACACGTGACATTCTCCAGGCAGGAAGGAAACCTGATAAAATGCCAAAACCTAAACAAATCAAAAAACTGTAAATGAAAACTTTGTAGTTAAAACTCAAAATTGTTCCATTGAGAAAGTTACTTCCATTGATCGTATTGAGTAATAAATAAGCGAGGATAAATCCGATGACTCCACCAATAAATGTCAGAACGATATTTTCAAAAACAAATTGAAATAAGATATTTCCCGAATTTGCTCCGAATGCTTTTCGTACTCCTATCTCGGAGGAGCGTTCCATAATTCTACTAATATTGAGATTGATCAAATTCAAGGTAGGTAACATGAAAAATAAAGTTAAGAGAAACGCTAGTGCCCCTATGGCATATTTATAACTCTTGGCAGGGTTTTTAAATGGTGCCAAGGTCCAGGCATATCTCTCATTAAATGAGGCAGGATAATACTCCAATTGGTCATGCTGTTCAGGATTGGGAAGAGGAATTACTTTTGATTTTTTGATTAATTCTTCTTTAACATTTTTGACTTTACTAGAACTTTCTGCCAAAAAAGTACAACTAAATGAACCATTAAACCGCTCACTATTTAAGAGTTCAGCAGATAGATTGGTGTAAGGAATAAATACATCTGACTTTAAAAAACTGAAAGAATTATTGACTCTATCTACTATTCCAATTACCTCGTAGTTTTTTCTATCCAAAGTAATTTCTTTTCCAATCGCAGCAGCAAAATCTTTATCAATGGCAAAATAAGCCTTGCATGCTTCCTTGCTTAACACGACCACCTGGGCTTGATTTTCAAGTTGCTGATTTCCAAAACCTCCACCTGCTAAAAATTTAAAATTGTAGATGTTGAAAAAGCTACCATCGGTAAAGGTGGAGGAAAAAGTCAATTTATTACTATTGATAAAAATGTCAAATGATCTTTGAGCCATGTAAATAGTTCGATCTTTTACAAAAGGAATGCCCGTCATATGAGTATTCCAAAATTTAACACTCCCTGGCCCACGTGACATGGAACGTCCTGAATCTTCATATTTGAAACCAGTTGTATCGTACCGCATCAAACCATCCATCATCGTACTATCAACTTCAGGGATGGTATCTTGATATTGTCTAAAGGTCTCGATATAGTCTAAGTAAACGAGTTGATCTTTTTTCCCTAAAGGAGCATCGCCACCTAATTCTGTTTGGAAAAAAGCAGTAATCAACATCAAGATCATCAAAGTGAAACTGATGCCAAAGAGACTGATGAAGGTGAAAAATTTTCGCCTGCCCAGTACTTTTATTGCTAGTGTGAAATAATTTTTTAGCATAAACCCCCAGCCCCTAAAGGGGAGCCTTTTTCAATTATGCCTTCGGCAATCGAAAAAGTTAAACTCCTCGTGTTAGAGGTCTTACTGGTATTTTTTTTGTGAAAAAATAAAATTCAATTCAAATATTTTTCAAGAACTTTTCCTTGAAGCTCTCATCAATGTATTGTTAAATTAACTTTTTTCCGTTGCCGAAAGGCAAAGAAAAAAGGCTCCCCTTTAGGCTGCCGAGCTTTTGCTGGGAGCAAAAAAAGAATAGCTGTTGGCTAAGACACCTGACTCCCATCAAACAACCTGACCAACCGATTCGTCAACCTCGCCATCGTCTCATCATGCGTCACCATGATAATAGTCGTCTTATCATTTTGATTTAAATCCAGTAAAATATCCATAATTTCATTCCCCATTACACTATCCAAATTACCTGTTGGTTCATCCGCAAGTATAATGTTAGGTTTTCCAACTATTGCTCTAGCGATGGCAACTCTTTGTTTCTGCCCACCAGAAAGTTGTCCAGGGAAATGTTTCATTCGGTTTTTTAAACCCACTTTTGTCAAGGCTTCCTCTGCCATCGCTCGTCGTTCTTTTCCACTAACACCACTTCGATATAATAATGGTAACTCCACATTGTCGATCACAGAAAGATCATTAATTAAGTGAAAACTTTGGAAAATAAAACCCAAGTTTTCATTTCGAAATTTGGCGATTGGTTTTCCATTATAATCTTTGATAATATTTGAGCCGATGGAAATTGTGCCTTCTGATGGCTCGTCAATCAAGCCTAGTATGTTAAGCATGGTGCTTTTTCCACAGCCAGATGGTCCCATGACAGAAAGGAATTCGCCTTCTGCTACTTCTAAATTAATGTTGTTAAGCGCTACCGTTTCAATAGTTTTAGTTCGGTAGATTTTGCTGACGTTTTCGAGTTTTATCATGATTTAAATTTTTAGTTTTAATAATTGGAGATAGCAAGTAGCACGTAGTGGTCTGCTTTAGCTGACCTCAAAAGAGCGAAGCGATTTTCTGTTTTTTAGTCGCGTTGCTCCTTTTTTTAGGTCAGCTAAAGCGGACTTCTACGTGTTAGTTGAATTCGTATAGTGTCATCGTTCTCAATTCGTAGTAGTTTTGCCAATATTGACTTAGCGTAAAAATATATTCACGAGCCGTTTGGTCTTTTTCTCTTTGCGCTAAAGTGAGGTCGGTAATACTAATTGCACCGAGAACAAAGCTTTCTTTTATGATGTCAAATCGTTCTTGCGCAAGTTGTTTCATTTCTTGATCCAATTGAAGTTGCTCTTGCAGATTATTAAAAGCATCCACCGTTTGTTGAATGTTAGCTTCTAGTTGCAATTTATTTTGGGTAATATCTTTTCTTAAAAAATCACTTTGTGTTTGAGCTAAGGCAACTCTTGATTTTTGTGCTCCCCAATCTACAATTGGCACATTCAATTGCAATTGTACAAATTGCTGTTGTTGGGGATCCGAGTAAATATCACCCACATTGGTAGCTCCTCTAGTCAATCCAAATGAAGCAGTTAAGTCCGCTTGAAAGCCGCCTTCCCGTTTTGCTTGCTTGACATCACGATCAGCTTCCATTTGTTGGCGAGCAAATCTTAGCTGTTCAAATCTATTCCTTAACCCTTCCCGTAAAGCTATTGTTAGGTCAATGTTTATAAGGTTTTTAACTTCTGGTGTAATAGGAGTGATTAACTCCCCATTGTGTTTTTTTCCTAAAAATGTATAAATCGAAGAAGAGGCAAGTCGGACAGATTGTTCAGCCTGCTTTTTATTTTTGTTAGCCGATACTAATTCAAATTGTAATTGTAAAAGTCCATTCTTAGAAATGATTCCCAGCTCATATTTTTCCTTTGCGATAGTCAAAAGCGTTTCGTTGCTTTGTTTATTTGAAGTGGCTATTTGTAAGTTTTCATAAGCCATCAATAAGTTGAAAAATAATTCAGCTGCATCATTATTGATGCTTTCAAGATCTGCATTGTATTTTTTTTCAGCTTCTTGCAATAAAATTGGTTGTATTTTTTTATCCCATTTCAAAGCATTAAATCCGAAAATAGGTTGAGAAAAACCAATTCGAAATGGGGTTCCGTTATAGAAAACTTGGTCATTAGTGAAATCATCAAATCGTTGTAAATTCGATTGCATAAAAACTCGTCCACCAGTCAGAGGAATCGCTTGACTTAAACTCAAACCCAAGGCAGAATTATTATTATTGATTCTTGGAAAAAGAATAGTTCCATCGGGTTGTTGTGCTTCGGCAAAGGTGTTGGCGAAGTTCGGGAAATTGGCAAAAGCGGAAAGTTGCGGTTTCAAACCTGCTTTGAAAATTGAATTATCCAACCGTGCAGCTTGTAAATCTACGCTCGCAGCTTCACCTGCAATAGCGTTTTCTTTTGCTAACAGCAGAAAGTTTTCCAAAGAGAGATTTTGTAAATCATTTTGTCCCAATAATATTTTTGGAGAAAATGCCATGACAAAAACTAAACACAGCAAAGCAAAAACAAACTTATATTTTTTATAAAAAGTCATAATTCATTTTTTTTTAGGTATCGGATACCTAATTAATTTCCTACATTATTTTATTTCAATCGTTTCCAAGTGATCGTAATCTTTCATATCGGAAACAATGATTCGATCACCTTCTTGCAATTCATTGGAAATGATTTCAACAAATGCAGCGTTGGATAAACCAACTTGCACTTCTGCACGTTTAGCTTGGTCTCCTCTAATTACAAAAATTCCTTGTTGTTTTGCACCGGTGAAAGCAGGGCCATTTTGTGCTCGCAATACATTTTCTTTTTTCCCAGAAATGATAAAAACTTCAACGCGCATATTTGGTCGCAGTTCTTTATGGCTGGTTTGTTCAAGAGCGACGACAAATTCAATGGTATTATTTTCGACAGCTGGAAGAATGGAAGTGATGATGCCTTTTAGAGTAGTTTTGTTAATTCTGACATCAACCGTTAAGCCAACTTTTACAATATTTGCGTAGCGATCAGAACAACTTGCTTCCACTCGGAAACTTTCCAAATTAGCTATTCGCACCAATGGTTCTCCTTCATTTACTTTTTGTCCAATGTTTTCATTAATCCACGTAACCACACCTGCACGAGGAGCTTTGACAGAAGTTTCTTTTAATTTTCGACCCAACTCTCGCATACTTTTTTCTTGAATCAAAACTTCCAATTCTAAATTTCGACGATCACTTGTGATAGATTCTTTTTTGAAATTCAATTCATTTTCGAGTTGCTTTTTTTCCAAGTTGGCAATCTGCAAATTCAATTCTCCTTGCTCGACTTCTTCTTGAGTTGCGCCACCGATTTTATTTAATTTTTTCAAATCGGATAAATTTGCTTCCAATCTGGCGAGTTGCAATGCTTTGATTTGATCTTGGTAATCGAGGTCTTGGAGGTTTTTATCGTATTCTAATTTGAGTTTGGTGATATTATTTTTTCGGAGTTCTAATTGATCTTTTAGAGCATCATATTGCAAGCGAACATATTCTTCATCCAATTTTAAAATCAAATCTCCAGGTTGAACTTCTGCTCCGGAGGTCAAAACCATTTCCTTAATTTCCGTTGCAACTGGTGCATTAATTTGTTGCTCGAAAGATGGGAGAACCAAACCAGTAGCGG
>CAYGRM010000028.1:0-4270 GCA_964352225.1 uncultured Saprospiraceae bacterium
TTATTGCCCGAGAAAAAAACGAAATGTGGTAAAAAAAGACGCATAAAAAAATTAGCGACATAATTCAAAACAGTCTCTAAGAACATAACCATTCAAACCTTTCCTAAAACAAAAAAGCAGGTAGCTTTAACTACCTGCCATATTATAATATTATAAATATTTAATAACTAAACGTATTTTTAAAACTCTCTGCCTTTCAACATTCCATGCCAATACATTCTTGGCAAACCATATGCCTTCAAAGCATACATACTATATCGAGGCTGACTCTGATCAAATGGGAAAGACTCCATCGGTTGCTTGTCATAATCAAACTCTGCTAAAATCAAACTTCCATATCCAGTTACCAAAGGACAAGAGGTATAACCATCATATTCTTTAGCTGGAGTTTTGTGATTCAAGACTGCCAATACATTCGCAACCGTTACCGGAGCTTGTTTTCGAATCGCAGCACCAGTTTTTGAAGTTGGTAAATTACTGCAATCACCAAGAGAAAAAACGTTAGGATATTTTACATGTTGCGTAGTCAATTTATCAACTTCAACCCATCCTGATTCTGCAGCCAAAGGCGAATTTTTGATAAAATCTGGCGCACTCATCGGAGGAGTTACATGAATCATATCATATTTTTCGACCGTCTCTTCGCCTGTTTCCATATGCTTGAAAGTAGCTTCTTTTTTAGCTGCATCTATTCCAATCAAATCAGTATCCCAAACTCTTTCAATTCCATAATCATCTGAAACTTTAGTCAAAGAATCTGCATATTTTTTTACGGCAAAAATCCCTGGCCCACCTTTGATAAATTTTACCTTTACCTTATCTAACATTCCATTTTTTCGTAAATGGTCAGATGCTAAAAAAGTAATTTTTATCGGAGCTCCTCCACATTTGATGGGAGTACTTGGGTGAGTGAACAAAGCAGTTGCCCCAGGTTTTAAAGCTTGGATATTTTTCCAAGTAGAATCAACTGTGTCGTAAGAATAATTACTAACGACCCCTGTTCCTAGTTTTCCAACATTCTCTTTTACGCCTGGGATTTTATCCCAATCAATTTGGATACCTGCTGCCACCACCAAAACATCATAGGTGATTTTATCACCATTTTTTAAATGAACTGAATTATTTTCTGGGTCAAATTTTTCAACAAATTCTTTTACCCATATTGTTCCTGAAGGAATAAAATCCGCTTGATTTCTTTCAGATTCTTCTTTTGGAAAAACACCAGCACCAATCAAAGTCCAAAGTGGTTGGTAATAATGTTTTTTTGCAGGATCTATAATCGCAATATCTAAAGATGAATTTTTTACTTTAAGTGAAGAGGCAACCGAAAGACCGGCACTTCCGCCTCCTACAACTACAACTTGATGATGTGCCATAAGTATTGATTTTTGTTTTTATAAAATTGATCTTAACCTATCTTTAGACAGGTTAAGGAAATATGTTTTCTAATTTTTTTGGTTCTAGATGGTTTTATTTGGTTATTAAGTTATTGGTTAATGAGTTATTAGTCGTACAATTTATTGAAGCACCATTTTGGAAATAATTTAATAACCAATAACCTAATAACTATATATCCATGAACAAATGAATTCATTTAGAACCATTTTTTTTCATTTCTTGACCAAATGCTTTGGCGATATTCATCACGAATCCAATCGCTCTTTGTCGATCAGGATCTCGCATCGTTCGAAGCATACTGAAGATACCTCCCACTTTTGCATCAGGCATATGTTTGGCTTGAAACATAGCATTAGTTGCGTTTTGTGCCAACTCAGCCAAGCTTTGAAAATCTATGCCACTTTGATTTAGCTGTTGCATTTGTTCATCAAAACTATCCATCGCAATTGAAATTAATCCTGGTGCTTGATCTGCCAGCTGAAGTAGGCTGTTTAATTTTTCCACCATTTCTGGGGCAGTTAATTTTTCAGCCATTGATAATGCATTTCCAATTCGTTCTTCGATGTAAACACCATTCGCTGCAGATTTTTTAAAAGCCTCATCTGCTGCATCCATGGTGATACTAACTAAGCCGGGAGCTTGATCTGCAAACCTTAAGAGATTATCCATTTTTTCCATCATGGCTGGAGCAGTTAATTTTTCAGCAATCTCCAATGCATTTCCCAATCGTTGCTCAATATCAACTCCATTATTGGCAGCATTTTTATATGCTTCATCAGCCATGTCTGCTGCCATGCTAACCATCCCTGGACCTCGTTCCATCACCATAGTTAATTTCTCAACGGCTTGTTCCAAAGTATCAATTCGATTCAACAAATGATCGAGTCCAGATAGTATTTTTTGATTGGAAAGGCTTTCTTGAAGATGCTGGCCTGCAGGGGTTTCTAGCCATGTTGTTTTTCCATTTGTTTCCATATGAATGTTTTTTAAAATTGAAACAGAACTTCGTAAAAAGAATTTTTTGAAGAAATCTTAGCCTTATGTGGTGAGTTTTGAAAATCAAACATCACAATTCAAACATATGAAACTACTTTCATTTTTTGTAATGAATTTTGATGATTTTTGCCACCATTTTAATCATCATGTTTAAAAAAAGCTACCAAAATTTTCATTAAGGCAGCTGTATATCAAAGGTCTGTGCTAATTATTTGCAGAGGCATTTTCCAATAAATCAGTTAGTGTTTTTACTGATTGCATTCCTGACTGTCGCCAAATTGCTTCTCCATTTTTGAAGAGTACAAAAGTAGGGACACCTCTGACTTGCATGCTTTGGGCAAGTGCTTGATTTTTGTCTACGTCAATTTTTATGACAGTAGCTTTATCTCCAACATTGGAAACTACTTCTTTAAGAATTGGTGCCATCGCTTTACATGGCCCACACCATTCAGCAGAGAAATCTACCAAAACAGGTTTGTCACTATTAATCAACTCTTTGAACGATACTTTCTTTTTCATTTTTTTTCTTTTTAAAAATTTTCAAAAAACCAACTCTTAATAATAATACCCAAGGCCACCCATGCCAAACTAAATCTAACCAATCCATTGGTTGCATACTAACAGCTCCTCCCCATACCCATCTCATTTTTCCAAATAAATGTGGCTCTGGAAAAAATGGAGCTAGCCCTAGGGTGAGTGATACCATCAATAAGAATTTCCAATCGTTAATTGCTTCCATCTCTTAAGTATTAATTATTTATAAAACAAAGTTACACGCTATTTTACTCTAAGCTTGTGATGAAAATCACATTGATTATTTTTTTGAGAAAATAAAAATCACATTCGCTTATTGATCATCATCATCTTTTTTCATTATATTTAATACAAGATTGTGATCATAACCCGAACTTGATAATAAACACCAAGACTTAGCATTTCTATTTCTTAAATTTAAATCAATTAAATTATGAAACAATTATCCCTACTTTTTTTCATTATTTCTCCCATCTTTTTTCAAGCTCAAATTACTTTGGATGCTTCCGATGTACCACAAGCTGGAGATGTGTTGACCACCGTAAATTGTGATGTTCCAGTCAACTTTAATATTGGCAATGCTGGCGCTAATCAAACTTATGACCTGAGTTCAATGATCCCAACGGACACGACTTCGAGTACATTTATTTCTCCAGCTGGTACGCCTGGACTCTCAGATTTTCCGAATGCAACCTTAGCAAGTGAAGATGATGATAGTTACGTTTATTATCAGCAAACAAGTACTGAGCTTTTTCTTTTGGGCTTATACGTTGATACCTCAGCTAACAATTCTGGTCAATACTTTGCATCTAAGTTTACCCCACCGAACAAAGTATTTGAAATTCCTACAACTTATAACACTAGTTTTACAGACATGAGTTCCATAAGTTTTACCCAGGAAGATGATTCTGGTTTTGGAGATTCTATCAGAGTTACCAATACCTTTAATGATGATATTCTTTTTGATGGCTATGGAACAGTCATAACTCTGAATGGATCTTTCGATGGATTGCGAGAGAGAAATATTCAAACAACTACAAGTACCATTGAGATATATACTGGAGGTACGTGGGTTACCTTTAATACTACAACGAGTACGGATACTTCCTATAATTGGTATGCCAACAATGATATTGGATTAGCAAGTGTAAGTATTACAGATGGCCAAGTGACTAGTGCTTCTTTTTCTATTCAAAACAATGTGGTAATTACTCCAGTCGCTAGTTTTTCATCAACTAGTCAAGGCGGTGGAACGATTGATTTTTCTGATAACTCAAGCAATAACCCTTCAAATTGGCTCTGGGACTTTGGAGATGGAAATACGAGTACACAACAAAATCCA
>CAYGRM010000028.1:4370-19802 GCA_964352225.1 uncultured Saprospiraceae bacterium
TGGCTCTGGGACTTTGGAGATGGAAATACGAGTACACAACAAAATCCAATACATACTTATGCTGCTTCTGGAACTTATACTGCATGTTTAACAGTAACCAATAGTGCAGGGTCAAATACAATTTGTATGGATGTAACAGTTACGATTATTTCTATCCCAGTTGCTGCGTTTTCATTTACAGGAGAAACTACTGGGACGGTAGATTTTACTGATAACTCGACGAATTCACCTACCAGCTGGGCCTGGGATTTTGGAGATGGAAATACCAGCACTATGCAAAATCCTCAACATACTTATGCTGTTTTTGGAGCCTATAACGTTTGCTTGACAGTTACTAATAGTGCAGGAATGGATATGGTTTGCCAAAATGTTATCTTTCTTTCACCTCCAGTTTCAGCATTTTCTTTTATTGTTCAAAATTCAGGCGTTGTAGATTTTACTGATAATTCTACCAATATTCCTGTAGTTTGGTCGTGGGACTTTGGAGATGGAAATACTAGTGCTGATCAAAATCCTCAACATACTTTTGCCACTTCTGGGATGTACAACGTATGCCTAGCAGTTTTCAATACAGTTGGCTCAGATACTCTATGCCAAACTGTAAATGTTGTCATCTCTTCAACAGAAGATCTTGAAAAAATTGTAAACGTAGAATTGTTTCCAAATCCAGTTCACAACACTTTAAATATTCGTTTGGAAAATGATCAAACGGAAACTTTGAATTTTCAAGTGATTGATGCGTTAGGTCGAAGGGTAAAAGAAAGTCAAGTGAATACAAATGGTTCGTATGATCTAGATGTGAAAAATTTAGATGCAGGAATGTATCATTATATTTTTGTGGATAAAGATGGGTATGTTAGAAATAAAGGAAGTCTAGTAAAAAATTAAATTTAGATTTTAAAAAATCACTCTTGAAAGTTGGGATTTGGAGCAATTTGAATCCCAACTTTTTTTTATAAAAAAAAGGAGTATGCACAAGATTGCACATACTCCTTTACAAAACAAAACGAAAATTCAAACTTTATGCATCGAGTCGCCCAATGGCGCAACTCACATAAGACTTTGCTTTTTGCATTAAATTAGATGTCCCTAATTCAGGGTATCCTAATTTGGATAATTTTTCAATTAATGCTTCTCTGGATACATTTTCTTCTTTTTCAATTTCGACTGTAGATGTTTCTAACAAAACATTTACATTTCTGACACCTTCCATTTCTTGAAGCTTTTTGGTGACGGTATTTACACAACCGCCACATTTCAAATTATCTATAATTATGATTTCCTTGTTCATTTTTTATTTTTTTTATTGAAAAAAATTTATTTCAATTTATGATGTAAAGTTAACTAGTATTGGAATCAATTATTGTGATTAAAATCACTTAATGATAATTACATCGCTGTCCCAAAATATTTCTTATTGACATAAAAAGTTCCAAAAGGAATGATTGAGGCAACCAAAACGCCAAGGGTAGATTTAATATTCCATTTCATTTCTTCCCGAATCAACAAAGCTATCACGATGTAAGCAAGAAATAACATTCCATGAGGCATACCTAATGATTTTACAAGAACTGGATTATCTCCAAAATATTTTAGTGGCACTCCAACGAACAATAATAGAATATAAGATAGCCCTTCAAACAAACTCGTGTATTTAAATAGGTTTAACATTATCTATTTTTATATTTTAATAATTTAATAACTCGTCTCATCCAATTCCACTTTTCCCCAAAAGGTTTTATAAACAAAAAAGGTATATGACAAGACCAAAGGTACTCCGATAGCAGCAAAGGTTAACATAATACCTAGTGATTTTTCTGAAGAAGCTGCATTATAAACAGTTATATTATAAATAGGATCAACAGTTGATAAAATTAGAACTGGATACAATTCAATTGCCACCAACATAAATAATAAACTTATCGAAAGTGCTGAGAAAATGAATGCCAATTTATACTTTCGCTTATTCGCTAACCTAGGGATATTCGCTATACTCAAAAAAGCAAGAACAGGTGCTATGAATAAGGCTGGATTACTTTTGAAATCATCAGATAAGTGCGGAATGAAAATGAGTGTATACAGGCTTGTCAAGCCAAACATTACAATGAAAAAGATCATTCCTCGCTTCAATAAAATAGTGAGTTTGGCAAATAATCTTCCCTCTGTTTTCATCAATAAATAAATGGCTCCATGCATCATAAAAAGTGCTAAAGTTGTCAATCCTACCATGATAGAATATGGATTGATAAATTCTAGCCAGTTACCCACAAACTCATAATTCTCTCCAATATCAAACCCTAACAATACATTTCCAAGCACTACCCCCAATAAAAATGAAAGCATTATACTAGAAATACTATAGGCGATATCCCACATTTTTCTCCACCAAAGCATTTTTTCTTTACTCCTAAATTCAATCGAAATCGCTCGAAAAATCAAAAAGGCTAAAAACAACATAAATGGAATGTACATCGCTGAAAATAAAGTAGCATATAACACGGGGAACCCAGCAAATAAGGCTCCTCCCCCAATCACCAACCAAACTTCATTACCATCCCAAACTGGCCCTACTGCATTGAGAGCAATCCTACGGCTATTTTCTTTTTGAAAAAATAAATGCCATGCTCCTGCCCCTAAATCAAATCCATCTAAAATGGCATAGCCTGTAAAAACTGCTCCCACTACCAAATACCACAATGTGGGATAATCTATTCCTAAAATCGTTGCCATTGCTTTTATTGTTTTGGAGTTTCAAAAATTTCTACCATATCTTTTTGCATAGGTCGATTATCTAGCAGATTTTCATCAT
The DNA here is from genome assembly GCA_964352225.1 of uncultured Saprospiraceae bacterium. GTDB lineage: Bacteria > Bacteroidota > Bacteroidia > Chitinophagales > Saprospiraceae > CAJQQY01. Next base: position 7,180 of record CAYGRM010000028.1, read on the forward strand.
AAGGTCCATGCTTGATTTTTTTATTCAGCAAATAAATAAAAAGAATAAATAGAATAATGTAGATTATTATAAACATAATAAGTGAAAATAAAACTTGGTTGGCTGTAACTGCTTTGGATAAAGCATCTGAGGTTCGCAACAAACCATAAACAACCCAAGGTTGTCTTCCCATTTCTGCGGCGAACCATCCTACTTGATTTGCCACCTGAGGAGCGAGAACTGCAAATACAAAAACCCATAACAACCATCTACTTTCAAATAACTTCCCTCGCCACCATTGAAAACTTGCAAACACGGTCAAAGCAATCAAAAACATTCCTATCGCCACCATCAAATGATAAAATTGGAAAACAGCATTGACTTGGGAAGGACGTTCATCCTCCGGAAACGCTTTCAAACCAATTACTGGTTCTTCAAAATCTTGGTGTAAAAGAAAACTCAATCCTCCTGGAACTTTGAGCCCTGTTGTCTTTTGATTTTCTTTATCTACCCACCCAAGTATATACAAATCAGCTAACCCTAAACTATCAAAGTGTCCCTCCATTGCTGCTAGTTTTGCTGGTTGGTTTACAGAAACTCCATCAGCCGAACTATGACCACTAACTAATTGTAACAATGAAAATACGGTCGCAACTCCTAATGCAATTTTAAATGCCTTTTTTGAAATATCAACATATCGATCCTTCAGTAAATAATAAGCATGAACACTTAAAACCAAAAATGCCCCTGCTAAAAATGCGCCTTGCCAAGTATGCCACAACCTATCGACACTAGATGGATTAAACACCATTGCCCAAAAATCTGTGATCTCTGCCCGAGCTTGCATTCCTTCTCCAACAATATGATAACCAGTTGGAGTTTGTTGCCAACTATTAGCTATCACAATCCAAACTGCTGAAAACATTGATCCTAAAAAAACTCCAACCGTGGCAACGAAATGAACTTTAGAACTCACCCTATTCCATCCAAAAAGCAGAACACCTAAGAATCCACTTTCTAGAGCAAAAGCAAATATACCTTCGGCTGCTAGTGCACTTCCAAAAATATCGCCGACAAATCGAGAATAAGTTGCCCAATTGGTTCCAAATTCAAATTCCATGACAATCCCTGTTGCCACTCCAATACCAAAAGTAAGCGCAAATATTTTTGTCCAAAAACGCGCAAGGGTTTCATATTCCTTATTGCCCGTTTTTAAATAAAGGCCTTCCATAATCACCATTATGAGTCCTAATCCAATACTTAATGGAGGATAGATATAGTGAAATGATATTGTAAAAGCGAATTGTATACGCGAAAGAATTTCAACGTCCATTTTGTTTTCAAGTTAAATTTGATAGATACTACTTACAAATACAAAACAATGATAATTAGGAAAAAGATTAAACACTTCCCCTATTAATTATTTCTTTAAAACCTTTCTAAATAATGAAATAGCCTAATTTGAATTTTTAGAATAATCGAGATAACCGCCAAGTAAATTATATAACTTTTTAAAGCCTTCCCGTTCCATGATATCACAAGCTGCAACACTTCTTCGACCGCTTCTACAATAGACTAAATAGGTCTTGTCTTTGTCTAATTCTTTTATCTTTTCTTGAAAATCGGGAGAATTTACATTGATCTCAATCGCTCCAGCAATCATACCATCGTTAGTTTCCCTAGGAGTTCTGACATCTAAAATGACCACATTTTCTTCGCTCATTTTTTGTTTAAATTCAGTAACAGCAAGATCAACTCTTCCTTCCTGAACTTTGGTAGATGAAGTATTTTTTTCATTTTGACCGGTAGAGTCACAGCTTGACAAAATTATCAAAATAGCGGATAAGATTAAAGTTAAATTATTCATTGGAAACTTTTTTTAATTAATGAAGCAAAGATGAAAAGCAAAAAAAGAAAATTTGGTGATCAAGGTCACACACCAAAAATGATGGAATACTTAACTTTATCATATTAATAATTCAAACTAATTTAATCATGGATTCAGACATGTGGTCAAAAATTATCATGCTAATCATAGTGCTACATTTTGTAGCTGGATTTGGATATCTGATTTATAAGTTATCTCCACAGAAGGGAGATAAAAAAGAAGAGTAATCAAACGTTGAACGATTGACGTTAGACGTTAGACGTTTTATGACTTGGTATGAAATTCATTTGAGATAAGTTTAAAATGACTAGAGAATTTATTCAAAAGGAATTCGTGTGATGACCGTAAAGCGTAAAACGTTCAACGTTTAACCTAAACCTCTACTTTTTAAATGAAATACTCCACATCCCCCGAAAATCTCCACTCACATAACCTATAGCTTTATCGTCTGGATATAGTTTTTGAATCACTTCGTAGTCTTTTTCTAACAACGTATTTCCAATTTCCCCATGGCATTTCTCACATAATGGCATCATATTAATTGGTGCATAAAAAGCTACCGTATGAAGATCTATTTCTTTTACGATAGGTTTTAAACTCTCACCTTCTTTTGATTGTTTTTCATAGACTTGCAGCTGTTCTAATTCAATTGGAGTTGGTTGATTTTTAGGATTTCGAAACTTTTGAGAAGTTCTTCTAATGTCTGCATCATGAACTTTTGAGAGGCTATCCACCAAGGGCATTGCTGCTAGATTACAGTAGGCAACTGCATTTGGAACACCTCCTTTTTTCATAGCTTTTTGAAGGTTTCCACTTAAAGTTTGGAAAGTGGCAGCTGCAACTTGTTGACCTTTTTTCAAGAAAACCTCATTGTTATTTTCAAGTTTTTCAGTTGTTTTGTCAGTAGTATCTGAATTTCCACAGGCGGAAAATAACAATACACTTACAATAAAAAACATGGGCATCAAGTATTTCATTCTTCGATTATTTTAAAAAATTAATGTTGAATAACTCCTTCAGGAAAATGTTCTAACCAATCTCCGAACCCTCTATCCAAATTAAAAATCTTTTGACGATCAAATCCTCCGTTTCGCATCCAAGTACACACCCGAATACTTCTCCTTCCTGATCGACAATAAATAAAATAGTCTTTTTCCTTTTCTAAATTTTCGATTTTTTCTAAAAAATCTTCAGCGAAATAATCCATATTAATGGAGTTCGGGATATGACCTAAATTATATTCTTTTTCGGTGCGGACATCAATGATTACAGCTTTTTTAAGATCATCCAAAGCAGCGGCAAATTCTTGGGCAGAAAGATTATTAAGTTGACTTTTGAGCATTCGCCAACGTGGAGTTTTGCAAGATTTATCTTTTTTCATTCGAGGCTTACATTTTCACAAAAATAGGTAATCGCAATTAATTAAAAATATGAATTTCTAAAAAAAAGTAATTGCAATGTCAAATAAAACATCACAATTACTCCATTATTAACAAACAAAAAAATCAATCATCAGGAGCTACAACATGTACCTCCCTTTTTATTTTTTTTACCATTTTTATTTCCTCCACAACCTTTTTCAGATTTTGAAGAGGTAGCTTTTTTACTACAACATCCTCCTGCTTTTCCTTTACCGCCTTGGCAAGATGCTTCGGTATTAATGATCGCATCAAAATCTTTTTTACTCAAAATCGCCGGAGTATACTCCACCCCTTCTTTAGCAAGATTTTTGTAAAAAGATTGCAAGTGTTTTTCCGAAGCTTGTTTTAATTGGCTGTAAACTTTAAGAATATCTTCCTGCTCAGTTACCGCTATTGCTTCTTCCAAATCCTGAATATCTAACTCTTCAATATTTGCTCCAATTCGAAGCGCATTTTCTAAACTTACACTCCCTATTTCGACCATTTCATCATAAGCTTGTTGAAGTTTTTCATTTTGAAATTTTCCATGCTCATCGTTTGAAACAGAAGCAGGAATCTGCAATTCATATTGCTTAGCTAAAGCATTCATTTTATCAAAATGTCTCTGTTCGGAATTACTAATATGTGAAAAAATTGTGCTATTCCATTTTTCACCTAAAGTCAAATAAACATCTCTCGCCAATTTTTCCTCTTCCAACATTAGCAACATTCCCTTAGTCTCCTCCTCGCTAAGATTTGCAGTAGTTTGTGCCATCAAATTTTGCCCAACCAAAAGGAAACTCAAAATCGATAACAATACAATTACATTTTTCATACTTAATAATTTTAAATGATTTTTATTACTTCAAAAGTACTTTCTTCTTTCCCATTTTTCTGTGATAAATATCACGTTGAGGGAATTATCTTTTATTCGATAAAAATGGTTTTCACATTTTTATGATTTTCGTTTTCTACCGAAATAAAATACATCCCATTGGGAATATCTGGCATTTCAAATAAAACCTTTTGAATTCCTTCGGTCGTTATCCCTTCAAAAATTGTTTGTATCATTTTGCCATTCACATCTATCATTTCCATTTTTACTTTCCCTTGACTTGGATTAAAATACTCTATAACTACCTGACTATCAGCAGGATTAGGGAAAATATTAATTTTAAAAACATTCCCATTTTTCACTTTTAAATCCTTCGTACTCGTCGTTATTTTTTTAATGAAAACTTTAAAAATCACATTACTAGCAAAACTTTGGTTTCCATTATTGATGAAAAAAATATTCTCTTGGGTACTTTGAATACCTCCATAAATATATCCAACCAAAGTTTTTTGTTGACCAATATTATCTAATTCTAAAATCTCTGAAGCAACATATGAAACATTGGGATGAGGAATAAATTCAGCTCCTGAACCAACTAAGGTTGGCATCTCAATATCTAATTTTACTTCTTCCATAGTTCCATCTGAGAATCGAGAAACTCGACTGATCGTCTTGACAAAAGGAACATTTTCATCTTCCACCAAGTTACCATTTGCATCTAACGTAAATTGACTCATGCCACCAAAAAAGACCGTGTGCATCGTGTTATTTTCTTCATCAAAAATTGGTATATGAGCTGAATGATACTGACCTAAATACTGATTAAAATTATTATTGACCATATATCCTGATGGAAAAACATCTACTGAATTTAAAAATGGTAAATCTACATCTTGCTGAAAAACACCTGAGAACATCGTAAACCCCAAGTCCCCATTTGGGAAAAATTGTGGAGCCATATTGTAATCTCTTCGATGCAAATTATCTGCATCTACCTCTTCAGAAAAATCAACAATGGAAAGATTTGTTCCATCATCTTCCACTTTAAATTTCCGGATTGCATTCGTGTATTCTTGAATAAACCCTGGCCCATGATTTGGCCCCATTGGATTATATCTCCCTTCAAAATATTGTCCTCCTGCTAAATAAAAAACCGAATCAAGATATCCAACATAACCACCGGTGACTGCCATCTTGGGATGAGATATTTGTCGAAAGAAAGTAGTAATCGCCTCACCATTTATAATGGCATTAGTTACTCCGTTCACATCAATTGCAGTCAGATATGCATAAGTTATATGATCACTAATTGTTGGACTATAACCATATCCACCGATGATATATAATTGATTTTCTCTTTGATAAAACTCTTGATTAGTCGATTGTAATTGTTCAAAAATCGAAGCGGGTAGACTACTCAAAGAAGTGCTCCAAACCTGTTCAGTTTCAGGATCAATGACAAATGCATTTTTATTATTATCGTTCGCTAAAAATGCAGCAAAAGGTTGTCGTTGATGTAGTCCATCAATGCGGCCACCTATCACTAACCATCGCCCCAGCGAATCTACTCCTACGGAAAATGAATGAACTCCCGGTGCATTATCTATAGTAATCGGTTCTAATTCTATTTCAAAATCTTGAGGTATTTGTGCAATGCTCCAAGTTGAAAAAAGTAGAAAAAGGAAGGTTATGTATTTCATTTTTTTGTTTTTTATCTCATTAAAATTAATTGGGATTCTTGCAAAGCGGTGAACCAATGTTCATTATCTATTTCCACTTCTTCATAATCTCCTGGATGTAAATGTACTTTTTTTCCATGCTCATATTCAAAAACAACTTCTCCACTCAAGCAAAGTAAAATTGCAGGAATGGCCGTTTTGTGTTTTTTGAAAATAGCGTCTTTTAACAACCTTATTGAATTGATTTGTCCAGTCGTTCCACTAAATAATTTAGTTACATCGACTGGATTATTATTGGAGTGTAATGATTTAATATTCATTTTTTGTTTGTTAAATATTAAGAAAAAAACGGGAATCCATCGATCTATCTTCATGGGTAATAAACTTCATAGATTCCCGATTCTTACAAATGTCTCTTTGTGACTGTGCTGAATTATGTCGCTAATTTTATAAATCCTTTTTAGCTAAATAGAAATCTACCTTTTCATATTCTGTATTAGCAATTACCGCATCCATTTCTTTCAAAGTTTTTGGTGGAGGCACAATTACCTTTTCTCCTGGTTCCCAATTTAATGGCAACGCAACTTTATTTTTATCAGCAGTTTGTAACGCAATTAATGCTCTTTGAATTTCAGCCATATTTCGTCCGACATTAAGTGGATAATACATTATAAGACGAATCGTTCCTTTGGGATCGATGAAGAATACGGCACGAACTGCAGCCGTTGTACTTTCCCCTGGATGCAACATTCCATAGAGCTTCGATACCTTCATATCTAAATCTGCAATAATCGGAAAATCCATGTACACTTCTGTATTATTTCTCACATTATCTACCCAAGCTAAATGGGAATGAATACTGTCGATGCTCAATCCAATTAACTTCGTTTTGTGTTTTTGGAAAAATGATTTCTCTTTGGCAAAACCTGACATTTCAGTTGTACAAACAGGGGTAAAATCAGCTGGATGCGAAAACATAATTGTCCAACTATTTTTTATATAACTAGAAAATTTTATATTTCCAGTTGTGGTAACTGCATCAAAATCAGGAGCTTGATCTCCGATTCGAGGCATGGTTAACAATTGTCTTTCCATTTTAAAAAATGTTTATATATTTTTAAAAAATTCGATACTTACTTCTCTATAACTTAGGCAGCCTTTCTTTGATAAATTAAAACTTCATCAAGGCTTCCTCCATTATAAACTTCCTGTATTCCTTGGGCTTTTAAAAAACCCATCGCACTAGCACTTCTCATTCCACTTCTACAATAAACTACAACTGGATTTCCCATTTCTTTAATTTCGTTTACTCTAGAAGGGATAGTTCCTAAAGGAATATTTATCGCTCCAGCAGCATGTCCTGAGGCAAATTCAAAAGGCTCTCGTACATCAATAATAGTGGTGTTACTTTGGTTGAAAATATTTCTTAAATCCATTTTTTTATTTTTTAAATTTTTATAATTAAATTCTACTACAAAGTAACTGCTAATTCAAACCATCGTCTGTAATTGAAATCACACTAACCTCTTTTTCTATTTTTTCAGAAAAAATAAAAGGGCGAAATAAATTCATTTCGCCCTTTTCATATAAATGTCAACAATATCTAGTTAATCCTTTTTTATAACATCGTAGTTGGACAAACATAGTCCGTCAACTCAAATGCACCACTTTCTTTCATATCTACAAATCCTCCTTTTACATCAATTAAATTGTTGTAACCTCTTGCCCGAAGTAATGAGGCAAAAACCATGGAACGGTAGCCACTTCGACAGTTAACGTACCAAGTTTTATCTTTATCAACTTCTGACATATTCTCATTAATATAATCTAAAGGAAGATTTACTGCACCTTTTACATGTTCACTATTGAATTCACTTGCACGTCTAACATCTAAGATATTTACTTCCTCTGTTTTCATTTTTTCAGCCAATACACTTGCTGGTACAGATTCGATGGTGTCTACTTCCATCCCAGCTTTTTTCCATGCATCAAATCCACCTTTCAAATATCCCATCGTATGATCAAATCCTACTCTTGACAATCTAGTAATGACTTCTTCTTCTCGACCTGGGGCAGTAATCAATAGAATTTCTTGTTTCACATCTTTCACCAAAGTTCCCACCCAAGAAGCAAAACTGCCATCAATCCCAATATTGATTGAGTTAGGAATGAAACCTTTAGCAAAGGACTGTGCATCACGGGTGTCTATCATAATTGGTCTGGATTCATTAGCTACTAATTCAAATTCTCTTGGACTTAATGCCTTTTTACCTTGCTCCATCACTTTATCAAATTTCTCATAACCTTGAATATTCATCAAGACATTCTGAGGAAAATATCCTGGAGGAGGTGTCAGACCATCAAGAACTGCCGCTACAAATTCTTTTTTATCCATATCAGGTCGGAGCGCATAATTGGTCTTCTTTTGATTACCTAAAGTATCCGTAGTTTCTTTACTCATATTTTTTCCACAAGCACTTCCTGCACCATGTGCAGGATAGACAATCAATTCATCATCCAAAGGCATAATTTTGTTTCGAAGAGAATCATAAAGGTGGGCAGCTAATTTATCTTGCGTCAAATCTGCAATTACTTTTTGCGCCAAATCTGGCCGTCCTACGTCACCAATAAATAGTGTATCTCCCGTAAACAATCCATGCTCTTTGCCATTTTCGTCAATCAGTAAATAGCAACTACTTTCCATGGTGTGTCCAGGAGTATGAATTAATCGAATCGTTATATCTCCGACTTTAAACTCTTGCCCATCTTTTGCAATTAATGCATCAAAACCTGTTTCCATCGTAGTTGGCCCAAAAACAATTTTTGCTCCAGTCTTTGCTGCTAAATCAATATGTCCTGATACAAAATCTGCATGAAAATGGGTTTCAAAAACATATTTAATTTTAGCATTATCTCTTTCCGCTCGGTCAATATAAGGTTGAACTTCTCTTAATGGATCAATCACTACCGCTTCTCCATTACTTTCAATGTAGTAGGCAGCCTCTGCCAAACATCCTGTATAAATTTGTTCTACTGTCATTTTGTTATTCTTTTTAAGATTAATAAAAATTAGTTTCTTTGTTTAAAATGATAAAACAAATCTATACACAATGTAAAAATAGAAAAGTGATGAGAGTCACATAGCTAGGTGACTTTTGTCAAAACGCTAGATGATTTTCATCACTTTTACAACAATACATTTACAAAAAATAACTTGGTTATTTTTTTTTCTTAAACTGCTGAATTACTAAACACTTTTTCCATATCGCGCTGAGTAATCATCCCTACCAATTTATTTTTATAAACGACTGGAACACCACTCAATTCTTTTTCATCCATCATTTCTTTCGCCGCTTTGAGCGAAGTAGTGGCTGAAATAGAAATAAGGTTTTCCAACATGATATCTTTTGCAAAAGGAGTATTCTCTGAGGGATCAATTTCAATTCTAGCAATCATTCCATCGGTGATTAATCCGATCAAATCACCATTTTTATTTTCGACCGGAAGATGATGTATATTATTCCATGCTAAAATATGCTTTACAAATTCAAAACTATCATGCTCTTGAACGGAGAAAACATCTCTTGTCATCAAATCCTCCACAGTAGTTTTAGTACTGGAAATAGAATGAATTCTAGAATTAAAGTTTTCCCATTCATATAATGGGATATTCTCGTCTTGATATTCAAGCATCTGCTTAACTATTTCTTTTTCAGCAATAGTATCCCCAAATAATTTAGATAATTTCCGGAAATTCTTAACTATCCAACTCGATCCCGTAACTTCTGCTTCTACCCTTTTTTCAAAAACACCTAAATATTTTTCAATGTCCTCAGCTGCAACATTCGATTTTTTCAATCCTTCTTCAGCTTGGGGTATTAACTTATAAAGGAGTAATTCTTTTGCTGAATAATTTTTCCCATACCATTCAAAAACGGAGTTCAATCCGGTTCGTGCAGCTTTGATGAAATTTTCTTTTGCCACTCTAAAATCTTGTTTTTTCCAAAATTCTACCCCGCCTTCAGGTTCAGATTTCATCAATCCTGTCCAGAAAGCAAAGTTGGCCATTTCATCAATTCCAGTTGGTCCAGCAGGAATATATCGACACTCAATCCTCAGGTGAGGTGAGGTTTTAGAAAAACCATAACATAAACGATTCCAAGTATAAGTCGTTCCATTGTGCAATCGAATAGCTCTGAGGTTGGGTATTTCTCCTTTTTGCAACAATGCTTTTGCATCTTGAAAATCATCAGAAGTTACAATCAATGGAAACCGCATGACATCGTTTTTCCAAAGCTCAGCAGGTGATTTCTGTAACCAGTCATTTCCAAAATATACTCGAGGTAATTTTTTTCTTAAAAACTTTTCAGAGCTCCTGGTATCCAAACTTTGCTTGAATAAGGCGATCCGAGATTCAGCCCAAAGCTCATTTCCAAAAAGCATTGGGGAATTAGTACAAGCAGAAAGAACTGGTCCTGAAATCATTTGAGACCAGTTGTGTTGATTCGCAAATTCCTTTGGTCGCATTTGCAAGTGTAATTGAAAACTAGTATTGCATGCCTCGAACAAAACGGAACCTAATGACAATATCACTTCATCCACTCCTTGCATATAAATTTCAAAATTTGCTCCCCGGAGTTCTGATAACTTGGTACTCAAAGTTTGATACCGTTGGATGGGAGTCATATTTTCAAAATTCAAATGGCGATATTTTAAAGTCGGTAAAATTCCCGCCATCAAAATATGAGCTTGATGTTGAGCAGCTAGTTTTTTTCCTTTTCCTAGGAGTTCAAAAAGTTGTTTTTCCATGGCTGAAAAACAATCACCACCGAGTCGGAATGGGTCTAAATTAATTTCTAGGTTAAATAAAGCAAGTTCATTCGTATAATGATCGTCATCAATTTCAGCCAATATTTCTAAAGCCTTCATCGAAGGTTCGTAATCATTGTTAACGATACAAAGTTCTTGTTCAGCTCCAATATGTAACGGATCTTTTTCAAACATATCTTCCTCTAGCATCCATTCAAATGCTTCCACATCAGCTAATACACTTTGATACATTTTCCTACGATCCTCAGCATCGGTAATTTTTCTTACTCGAAAATCTCCCATTAGTTATTCTTTTGATTGAAAAAATAGTCTAGTATATCTAAAGGTGTGACCATGCCGACCAACTTCCCCTTGCTAATTACAGGAAGCGCTCTAAATTTATTTTTCTTAAAAACATGGTAAGCATCTTCAATTGGATCGTGAGGATTGAGGTGTACGACCCCTTTGGTCATAATATCTCTAGTCAATAAAGTTTGAAATAGAGTTGCATTATATTCTTCGATATTATGTATTCTGAAATGAGTTGTTCCATTTTTGATTCTTTCAAAATCAGTTCGACTAATGATACCTTCAATACAATCATCAGCATTAACGATAGGAATATGATGGAAAGAATTTTCTTTAAAAATCTTAGCAACTTTTGTTACCGTTTCATCAAAGCGAACGGTAATTAGTTCGGTGGTCATGATCTCTTGGATAGTGATATTTCGCATAATTTTCGATTTGTTTACCGCAAGATATTACGAACGAAAAAAAAGAAAAGTGATTTATGTCACCTTTTTCGCATGATAAAAATCAATATTTAAAATGGTAGAGTTTACGAATTTGGCATTTGTAAATGATTTTCTAACAATGAAGTTGAATATCAATAGCTTCAAATAAAATAGACGTAAAAGTATGAACACGAAAGTTGCTGACATTATGGTTGAATCTGTGATTACTACTCACCAACACCAAACTATTGGACACATCAAAGATATCATGAAGCGTAATAAAGTTTCATCTCTCCCCATTGTAAGTGCGGATGATGAAGTAGAAGGAATTATCACCTTCAGAGATTTAACTGCTGAAGTTTCAGATGAAACTCAAGTTAGACATATCATGTCAAAACAAGTTTTAACTATTCCTCAATATTCGGGAGTTCACATTGCAGCGCGAATTATGCGGAACCATCATATTCATCATTTGGTGGTTACTCACGAAAAGAAAATTGTCGGAGTACTTAGCTCTTTTGACTTAATCAAATTAGTAGAGGATCATCGATTTGTTATGAAAAATGGACCAAATAAATCTGGCAAAAAAGGTAGCCGAACTTAAAGCATGAACTAAGAACTTCCAGATTTTTAAAATTCTGGAAGTTCTACCATTTATGAAACAAAAAGTCTTCTGAGAAAATCCTCATATCTATGGACTACAAAATCCTCCATCGTTTTTTAGAGAAAAATGAATTTCTTTTTTTATTAATTTTTCTGTTGGCCTTCCTTTTACTTCCTTCTTTTTTTACTGATCCTGATGTGAAAGATGGAACTATTTATGGATTATTGATTGCCGTAATTCTCATTGGAATTTATGAATTATCAGAATCTAATCACAGTTTTTGGGCTGGAGTAATTTTTGGTTTAATCGCTTTGATATCCAACAGTATTTATATTTCAGAAAATTATACTTTTATTTTTCTCATCCGAATGGGAAGCTTAGTGGGCTTCTTTGGCTTATTAACTATTCATCTTTTGATGCGCATTGCCAAGACTCGTTTGATTAATACCAACTTAATCTATGGAGCTATCAATGGCTATATTTTAATTGGATTAATTGGTGGAATGGGCTTTCGGTTGATTAATCATTTTTATCCCCACTCCTTTGTTTTTGAAAGTGGACTGGAAGCCAAAATTGACGACCTCACTTATTTTAGTTTTATCACCCTTTCATCTTTGGGGTATGGAGATATTACTCCCGTCACTCCGCCTGGTCAAGCTTTATCTGTTTTCATTAGTATTTGTGGGCAGATGTAC
>CAYGRM010000028.1:19812-26729 GCA_964352225.1 uncultured Saprospiraceae bacterium
TGATTGTGATTATTATTGGAAAATTTATTTTGATTAAGAAAAAGACATCTTAAAAATTCTCACTTATTATTTAAGTCTACTTTTTTTCGAGATTTTCGAATAATCAACTTGCTTCATCTTTTTCATAACAGAGTAAATACAAAACTATACCCGATCAAAAAAAATCATACTATTAAAAATAAAAAAGAGAGTCAAATAATATTTGACTCCCTTAAACCCAATTCTGCTTGCCGAAGCAAACAGTAAACCAAATGAAAACAATCTACATAAAACGATTCTCCAAAAATCGTTTCCTAATTTCTTAAAGCGTCTCGAACACTATTCCAACTACCTCCGTTATACACTTCAATTCCTGCACTTTTCAAAGTGGAAGCAGCATTCCCAGATCTTGCTCCTGACCGACAACAAGTGATAATCGGCTTATTTTTTTGCTTAATTTTTTTGATACTTCTTGAGATATCAGACAAAGGAATATTAATCGCTTTTTTCACATGTCCTTGCTTAAACTCTTGAGGACTTCTAACATCAATAATAATTGCTCCTCGCTTCATCAATTCAGCATAATCCAAATCTTCGAAGCCTAATAATTTTTTGATAAATGAAATCATAGTTACTTTTTTTATTGCAAAGATAAAGGCAGTCTATCCTTTTTGTATGTGAGCATGGTCACACAACATCTCTTTTCTAGAAAAAAAATATAGTGACAAAAATCACCAAGGCTGTGTAATCAATATCACCTTTATTATTTTTTTCAAGGAATACCTTTGACATGAAAATAATCATAAAACAATAACGAATGAAAAATTTAATAATACTAGGTGCCGGAACATCAGGCACTATGATGGCTAACCATTTAAGAAAAAGGCTTACAAAGGATCAATGGAATATTACCATTGTTGACAAGGAAGAAACTCATTATTACCAACCTGGGTTTTTGTTCCTCCCTTTTGACCTTTACAAACCAAAGCAGGTAAAAAAATCTATCGATAAATTTATTCCAAAAGGAGTGAATTTAATCCGTGAAAAAATAGATCGAATTGAAAAAGATTCTGATCAAGTAATTCTGCAAAATGGAGAAACCCTTGCTTATGATATTTTAATTATAGCTACGGGAACTGATATTGCCCCTCAAGAAATTGAAGGTATGGACGGTGACGGTTGGCAAAAAGACGTTTTTGATTTTTACACTTTTGAGGGTGCTAAGAATCTTAGAGATAAATTGAGAGAATGGGAAGGAGGAAAAATGGTCGTTCATATATGTGAAATGCCCATCAAGTGTCCTGTGGCGCCGTTGGAATTTGCCTTTTTAGCGGATTCATTTTTTATCAATAAAGATATGAGAGACAAAGTTGATCTGACTTTTGTCACTCCGATGGATGGTGCATTTACTAAACCAACTGCCACCAAAGAATTAAATCATCTTTTGGAAGAAAAGAATATTAAGATCGTTCCCAACTTCAATATCGAAAAGGTAGATAATGAAAATAAAAAAATCGTTGACTACGGAGGTGTAGAAGTTGAGTATGATTTATTGGTAACCGTTCCAACGAATATGGGTGATCCAATGATTGAAAGATCTGGTTTTGGTGATGATCTAAATTTTGTCCCAACAGACAAATCAACCCTTCAAAGTAAGGTGAAAGAAAACATTTTTGCGATAGGAGATGCGACAAATATTCCAGCTTCAAAAGCCGGTTCTGTAGCTCATTTCGAGGCAGAAATTTTATTAGAAAATATTTTAAGATTCATCGACGGAAAAGAACTCAAAGCTTCTTTCGATGGTCACGCCAATTGTTTTATCGAGACTGGTCACGGAAAAGCATTGTTGATTGATTTCAATTATACTCACGAACCAGTAACTGGATCTTTCCCTTTACCTGGCGTTGGTCCACTTCGATTATTGAAAGAAAGTCGAATGAATCATTTTGGAAAATTAGCTTTCCGCTGGATTTATTGGAACATGTTGATTAAAGGAACTCATATTCCTTTTGTTTCCTCAGCAATGAGTACAGCTGGTAAAGATTTAAAAGAAAAAGAAACTCCAATTTTATAATTATAAAAAAATAAATGTCATGATGGAAAGAACTTATGCAGGCACTTGTGTCCAATGTAGCGACCAAGGATATTTAACTCAACTCGATCAATGGAATCGAGAAATCGCAACTGAAATCGCAGCTGAAGAGGAAATAGTTTTGACCGACAAGCATTGGGAGGTACTTGATTACCTTCAGCAACAATGTAAAAATGAAGTCGCCTTAACTATTAGAGGAATAGGTAAAAGTGGTGTGGTAAACATCAAAGAATTTTACGCTTTATTTCCAGGTGGTCCTTTGAAAAAAGCAAGTAGAATTGCCGGAATACCTAAACCAGTAAGTTGTATTTAACAAAATAAAAACCACGAATATGAATAATACAAATGGCGAAAGCAAAAAAGTAAAAAAGATGATGCTCATTCTTTCCAAAGCAACTTTGGATAATGCATACGCTTGCTTCATTCTTGCGAATGGAGCTAGAATGGAAGGTATCGAATCAGAAATATTCTTTACATTTTTTGGATTGGAAGCGATCCAAAAAGAAAAATTAGATCACCTTCATGTTGCAACAGTTGGAAATCCTGCAATGCATATTCCCACTATGCTGGGCGGTTTGCCAGGCATGGAAGCTGTAGCCACTAAAATGATGAAATCTAAAATTGAGAAATTAGACATTCCACCTATTGGAGAATTTTTGGAAATCCTGACTGCTTCAGGAACTAAACTTTGGGCTTGTAAATTAGCGATGGATATGTTTGATTTAAAGGAAGAAGACCTTATTGATGATGTTGATGGAGTTCTGACTGTAGGGGATTTTTATGCTCGTGCAGAGGGAGATGGAACTCATGTAATATTCATCTAAGACACTATAGAAATACGTTATTTATAAAATAGTAAGAGCCTTGTTAGAAATTCTAACAAGGCTTTTTTTATTTACGATAATGGTATATAAATACTACCTCGTTGCCTTTTTGATTAACTTAAATGCCCAATCATAGTGACTAGAAGTAGCCGAAATTAGGTAAGCTCCAAGAGAAGTTGATCCAGTCCATTTATATCTTTTCTTTTCAAAAAGTTCCTCGTCAGAATGCTTTTCAATTATCTTTTGAACGTCTTTAAAACTTTTTTTCAAAAGAGCTTTAGCCTTTTTTAGTTCTGTGTTTTGGTACTTTTCAAAAATCCATTTATTCAATTCTGGCGTAGTTTTCCAAGTATATCCTTTGGCAGGCATTTCAGGTTTTTCGCCAGACATACCAATTTTATACCACTCCAACATCAACAAATGCCAATGATGAAGGTGAGCCAAAACATCTCGAATATTTCTATTCATTGTTCCTTCAGGGAATTCTTTGAGTTGCACTTCCCCCCTCTTTTGCTCAATAAACTCATTAAGTTTTTTAAAATTTTCACTACTTGAATCGAGGAGTTCAGATTTGGATTTTGGTCGAGCCATTTAAGTTATTTTTTTTCTAAAAAAATTTAAAAATAATTTGACATTTTTAAATAGACCTATTAAATTTGTTTTAGAAATACAGAGTCATAAATATTACTTTGAGAACCACCAAGCGACCACTTTTTTGTTCTCAAAAATGTATGAAGTAAGGAATCATTGTTTGTAATTTTTTAGTATTCTGTTTTATCCTTACTTGGTTTATTAAATTTTTTATTAATTTATTCAACCTACCTTGCCGAGGGTTTTGAGCTTTGCTCCCCTCGGCAATATTTATTTTATCAAACCACTAGACAACTTGACTAAATAATTGAGTTGTTGGTTTTTTCGCCCAAAGTCGCTGATCAAGAGCCATACAAATATTTCTTATAAATGGCATTCCTACTTCTGTAACCATGATTTTATTGGGTAATATTTCCACGATTCCATCTGCTTCCATATCATTCAATCTAGGCATAATTTGTTCAAAATATTTGGCTTCACCCGCTTCCCATGTGGTCAGGTGTTGACACATCAAAGCGGTGATATGTTTTCTGATTACTACATCTTCTTCAGAATGCAAATGTCCTTTTATTATCGGTATTTCACCTTGTGCAATTCTTTTTTGATAGGCTTCTATTTTCTTTTCATTTTGCACAAATGCAGTTCCAGAATCACTAATCGAAGACGCTCCCAAACCAATCATCAAATCAGTATGGAAAGAAGTATATCCCATAAAATTTCGATGAAGTGTTCCATTTTCAAAAGCTTGATAAAGATCGTCAGTTGCCTTAGCAAAATGATCCAATCCTATTTCATGGTAGCCATCTTCTTGCAATAATTTTTTCCCTAATTCATACAAGAATTGTTTTTTATCGCCTAGCGGCAAATGCTCTTCAGAGTATCCACGCTGACTAGGACTCACCCAAGGCACATGGGCATAACTGTAAAATGCTATTCGATCTGGTTGCATTATTTTCACCTGCCGCATAGTTTCCTCAATATGATGAGGCTCCTGCAAAGGCAACCCAAAAATTAAATCAAAATTGATGGAATCAAAACCTAATGCTCTGCTCCAATTGACCACATTTTCGACTTGTGCTGTAGTTTGATCTCGATTAATGATTTTTAAAATTTCTTGATCAAAGTCTTGTACACCAACACTAATTCGATTAAATCCCAGATCTCTAAAAGTTTGTAAATGTTCTTTGGTCGTACTCCAAGGATGTGCTTCAAAGCTAAAAGCATGATCTTCAGCAATCGTTGCTTGATCAAAAATTCCATTCATCAGACGCTCAATTTGCGCTGGTGAAAAGAAAGTGGGCGTTCCTCCTCCTAAATGAACTTCTTTCAAAATTGGTTGAGAGGGCAAATGCTCTATATACATTCTCCATTCTTGCAACAATGCATTTACATAGGGTGATTCAACTCCATGGTTTTTGGTAATTCTTTTATTACAACCACAATAAGTACATAGACTTTCGCAAAATGGAAGATGGATATAAAGGCTAATTTCATTATTCTGCGAAAAAGTAAGATTGAATCTTTCTGCCCATTGAGATTCAGTTGGAGCTTCTGATTGCCAATAAGGTACAGTTGGATAACTAGTATATCGGGGGGCAGCAACATTGTATTTTTTAATTAAATCTGGATGCATTTTTTTATTTTTTTATGACAAATTTGGAATACAAAACTCCTACTTTTGTCTCCCATTAAGAGTGATTTTTATTATCAATAAATGGTGATTTTTGTCACCTTTGGTCATTATTAAAAAAAAAGATAACTTGCTAAAAAAATGATCCATTCTCTTTTTAAAGCTCTACATATTGTTGGATTTGTTGCTTGGTTTGCTGGACTTTTCTATTTGGTGAGAATCTTCGTTTATCATTCAGAAGCGAAAGATAAACCTACCGTAGAAAAAGATATATTGATTCAGCAATATAGAATTATGGAAGGTCGAGTCTACAGTATAATTGCAACTCCTGCGATGTTTTTCACTATATTTTGTGGAGTTGGAATGTTGGTAATGAATCCAGTATACTTAACTTTAGGTTGGATGCAGATCAAATTAGTATTTCTAGGATCACTAGTTGCCTACCATTTTTATTGCGGAAAAATTACGAAAGAATTGGCCTTGGGAACCAACATTAATACTTCTTTTCAATTTCGCTTATTGAATGAAGTTCCTACCTTAATTTTAATTGCAATTGTTTTATTGGCCGTTTTTCGATCACAAAGAAATGGTTATTATATTTTTGGAGCATTGATATTTCTAGCTATGCTTTTTTATATCATTGTAAAAAAATATAAGAGTCACCGAGAAAAAAAAGAGACCCTTTCAAAAAATTAAGCGTGGAGAAAACCTTTTTCATTTAAAATTCCCAATCAAAACGATTGTATCACAAACTTAATTTCTTGACTATTTCACTTCTCTTTTTTTATCATAAAAGGCATTTCCAAAGAACAAACTCCTTTCATTTTCGATATAACCAAAAAGATGTAAAAAGCTTTCACTAGGTTTCGCCTCTTTTTTTAAATCTAAAGAATGGCACCCTACTCGACTACAAGTAACTAGAATTTTTAATAAATTCTCAGCCATCGTAAAGTTCAAGTTATTTTCATCTTTAGTTTTTTGTTCTTGCCAGATCGATGAAAATGGAATCATCCCCAGTTTAATTTTTTTCGATTTCCCCACTTTATCCAATCTAGTTAGCATGCTCAAATCATCTTTGTAATCTAAAAATTCCCAAGGCTTAAACTTCATTTGGATGACCGCTAGAATCTCCTTGTCATTCGAAATTATCAAATCAGGCTTTATTCTATCAAGGTCATATTTTTTCAAATATAAAGTGGGAGCTGTCCATATTTTTAATTTTGGAAATTTTGATCTTAACTGATGATACATTTCAGCATGGAATTGCTTTTCGATGATAACTTCACCTCTTTCTAGGGCATCTCTAATTTCATTTTCCCAAATTCGAATTATTATTTTTTTGATTTCTTCCATTTCTTTTTTTTGTTAAAAAAGTGAAGTGCGAAGCTAATTGTTTTTCGTTAGTTTTTAATTAAAAAAATGCCCTAGAGTGTTGATAAAAAAGCTAAAAATTGAAAAAAAAATGGGAAACTAAAAAATGGGAAACTAAAAAAATAGCCCTTTTTTATTGCGAAGCATTTATTAGATATTTTGCGGAATATGTGCTACTAATTGATTATATTGTCCTAGTCATTGATATTATCTTTTTATATCTTGCAATAGTTAAATTGATTAATACGTCCGGTATTAAAAACAACTTAAGAAGAACCCTGAGAAAAAAAACCTAAATCACTTTTCTCCTTTAAAACACAATCACACCTACTAATTCTCTATCAAAATTTGGAATGTTAGCGACCTTGCTTTGCTTACAAAACCAATCCTTATTCTTTTTTTAAAAAGTATATTTTCCCAAATCTTATAA
>CAYGRM010000028.1:26739-32298 GCA_964352225.1 uncultured Saprospiraceae bacterium
ATTAATTATTATTTAATCATTAAAATTTTACCAAAATGAAAACAGTAATCAAATTATCAATTTTAAGAGTTGTGCTTCTTGCACTATTTTTTACGCTTATTTTTTCTCAAAATTTACTCGCACAAAAAGAATCTCGAACCGTCTTTTTTGAAATGACAAAAATCAAAAAGATGAATGATGATTTAATGAGTGTCGAAAATCAAATCATCAAACCATTTGTTCAAGAACGCATCAAACAAGGCAATCAACTGGCTCATGTAGTATTTAAAGTACACTTTCCCTCCTCACAAGACGGAGCATATGACTATGTCATGATGGACGTTTACAATAATTTTGAGGATCTAAATTTGGGTAGAGAAAAATTTATGGAAATAGCCTATCAAACATTTCCAAATGCCAACATCCCAAAAATGATTGAAAGGTATGAAGCTGCCATCCATCAGGCAAGTAGCGAAGTTTTTGAATTAGAAGCTGAGGCAATTCCTGGACCAGGTGGTGGTGAAGGAAGTACCGCTAAATTTGTTCAAGTAAATCACATGAAAGTTTCTCCAAAAAATTCTAGTGCCTATGCTAAAATGGAAAAAGAAATATTCATGCCTTTGCACAAGGAAGCAATCAAATCAGGCAAAATGCATGATTGGCTATTGGTTCAAAGAATTATGCCCTTCGGAACTGATTGGGACAATACGTTCATGACTATTGATGTATTTAATAAATGGAGCGACATCAGAGGAGTAAGAAACGATGGAATTTTTGAGAAAGTACATCCTGGAAAAGACATTAATGATATTTGGAAAGAAATGATGGATCTCAGAGAAATGACCAGAGCCGAAACTTGGGAAATCGTAAATGTAGTCAATAAACCAACTCCTGAAATCATCTCTGAAGTAATCAAAGAAGGAACTGGAGCAAAGCCTATGAAAGGTCAAGAAGTAGCTTTCAAATCTACTTTGACAGATCTTACTGGAAAGAAAATCTTCTCTTCGGATGATCTTGGATTTGCATTTCACAATACGCTTGGAGAAAATTATTATGACACATTTCTTGACAAACATATACTACAAATGAAAAAAGGAAGTATTATGAAAATGAAGGTTCCAGCTGAAGCTCAAGATGAAATGATTAAAAGTATGACTGGTGAAAAAACAGCTTTTGTCAGTATCGAATTACTTGATATTGCAGCTCCGAAACCTAATGGTGCAAACATGTTAAAGAAAAAAATAAAAGAGCATGGTCTTTCAGTTGCCATGGAAAAGTATAATCAATTACAAGTAGATAATCCGAAAGGATATGTTTTCCGCGAAGGAGCTATGAATACTTTGGGCTATGAACTTTTGCAGGAGGGTAATACGGAAGCTGCTATTTATGTTTTTGAACTGAATACTAAACTAAATCCTAAATCTTGGAACGCCTGTGATAGCCTTGCAGACGGCTATCGTGCAGCAGGAAATATCGCAAAGGCCAAACATTGTTACAAAATGGCTTTAGAAATAAATCCTAGTTTTCAAGCAGCAAAAGATAAATTGAGTAAACTGTAATGATTAGATAATATGACTTATTCTCTGGGTTCTAAAAAACCTTTTGAAAAAAGTTATTTATTGTAATTTTTATTGAAGCCACCTTTCTAAAATTAGGAAGGTGGCTTTTTATTTTCAAAAAAAAAGGACAATCTTTCGATTGTCCCTTTGCCAAATAACATTTTAAAAAAAATTATTAAGAGCATTTAAGTAAGCTTTTTTTTCAAATAGAAAAATGCATTTTCTATATCTTTGAAAATATCCTCCTCAGGTACTAAATCAGGTACAATATCAATGGAACGTAACTTATCTAAAGGTTGTGGCTGAATATTAGTCAAGATCACTTCCACTCCTCTTGCTCTTAATTCCAAAATAGAATCTTCCAGCGCATAAAGACCTGATTGATCAATATATGGTACTCGATCCATTCTAATAATTAGAGCTTTGATATCAGGAGAAAGATTTTTTATCTCATCTCTAAAGTACGAAGTAAAACCAAAAAAGAAGGGTCCATATAAATGTTTGATGATTACTTTATCCTTATACTTATCATAAAATTCTTTTTCGTCTTTCCATGGTTTTAAACCAATAAGATCCGAAACAGGACCTATCTCCATTGCACTCTGACCAATGTCACTTGCTTTTTTCATAAACAAAAGAGAAGCAAGTGCTACTCCAATTCCAACAGCTTGAATAAGACTACCGAAAGTTGTCATTAATAAAACCAAGATTAAAACGACAGCATCCGCTCGTGGTACCGCAATCAAATGTTTTAATCCTTTGAAATCTATAATTTTGAATCCAATAGGAATAAGTAATCCCGCCAAAACAGCCAAAGGAATATGTGCAGCTAATGAACCTAACCCTAACAATACCGCTAATAAAACAAGTCCATGAATAGTCCCTGAAAGTCTAGTACGTCCTCCTGAGTTGATATTTACCACCGTTCCTTTAGTCGCCCCAGCTCCAGGAATTCCTCCAATTATCCCTGCGATCATATTACCTATTCCTTGACCTATTAACTCTCGATTACTATTGTGTTTCGTTTTGGTCATATTATCAGCAATCACCGAAGTCAATAAGGAATCAATACTTCCTAGAACTGCTAAAACTACCGCATATTCAATAATCAAAGGGTAAGCACTTCCCCCTATTTCTAAAAATCCTGTTAGTTTTATACCTGGCAAGCCAGATGGAATTTCTCCAATGACTGGCACATCCCATTTCAAAAAAACTGACGCTAAAGTAGCCACCACAAGAGCAACCAATGCACTAGGAATTGCTTTAGTAATTTTAGGAAAAACATAATAAACTAGCACAGTAAGCAGTCCTAAACCGATTGCTTGAATATTTCCATCAGAAAATAATCTTGGTAAATCTTGAATTACAGCAACCGTAGATTTTGGAGAAGAAAGTCCCGCAAAAGGAAATAATTGTAGAATTACGATAATCAACCCTACTCCACTCATAAAACCAGAAACTACTGGGTAAGGGAAGTATTTGACATAACTAGCAATATTGATTAATCCAAAAATAATTTGAATTAATCCTCCTAAAAAAAAAGTGAGCAAGATGATACTCATCCCACTCTCCAGACTTCCTGTAAGCTCGATAGCTGAGGCTATAAGTGCTGCCGATACTACGGTCATTGGCCCCGTAGGCCCACTAGCTTGAGTGGCAGTTCCCCCAAATATTGCAGCAAAAATCCCCACAGCAATAGCGCCATAAAGTCCTGCTGCTGCTCCCATTCCTGATTGAACCCCAAATGCTAAAGCCAATGGTAAGGCAACAATTCCGGCAACTAAGCCACCCGTAAAATCTCCTTTTAAGTTTTTGGTGTCATAAAGTTTTCCTAACATTTTTCATTTGTTTTGTTCTGATAAAAATGCATTTCATGCATGTAACCCTGCTTATTTTTAATTTGTTCAATTACTCAGAATAAAAAACTATAACGATTGAAAATAATCCCAAATCACTTCACATGCATTAATTTCAAGACTAGTTTTTCCAATCCATTTTTCGCCTAAGTATTGTTTCCCACCTGGCCAAGTATGTCCTCCCCCTTCGATTTTATAAAATATCAATGCTCCTCGATTGGCGCAGCCAGAATATTCTTTGATTGAAATAGTTGTTCCATCATCCAATTTGTTTGGTAGGTTCACCATCCTTTTTTCAGCGGTACACTTATTCTTACCTTTCCAAAAATCCACAAATTCTTCCGTAGAAAGGATTTCCCCTCTCGTCTTTTTTAGAATAGTTATCTGTCCACCGTCGTAGGGAACAATTTTATCTTCCGTCCCATTCATCACTAGAATTGCTAGAGGTTGAGCAGGGTTACAGGAAGGCAAATAATCTTTTGAAATTTGAGCAGTCAGAATGGCTGCACCTCTAAAAATATCAGCTCTATCACAAGCTAATCTACCCGACATAAAACCACCATTAGACATACCCGTGGTGAAAATCCGTTGCTCATCTATTTTGTACTTAGTTTTTAACTCATCAATAATTGCTATTATAAAACCAACATCATCAATATCTTCTCTCCAAGATTTTACGTCATCCGACTTTCTTCCATCATTCCAATTTTTCTCAATAGCATTGGGATAAACCACAATAAAACCATCGCGATCTGCTAACTCATCAAATCGCCCAAATGTAAGTTCTGGAGTTCCTTCAGCTGTGCCTCCTCCCCCATGCAAATGAAAAAGTAGTGGAACAGGTTGATTCATTTTTTCTTTGTTGGGAAGATGGACATAGTAATTTCTTTCATACCCTTTGAAAGTCATTTTATATTCTCTGGTGGATTCGAAATACTTTAATGAGCCAAAAGGTGTGCAGGCCTTAAAAAGAATAATAGTAAAAAAAATAAAAAGAATAAGACGTGAAATTCGAATAATCATAATTTGGCTTTATTAGGTTGTCAATTCAAATACTTTATTAAAGTAAAAAATGTATCTCAAATTTAAGTTTTATATCAATCTAAAACCATGAGGCTTTTCACCTAAACATCTAGGATCCTGTTTAAATATTCAAAAACTAAGCACTCCTATTGATTTCCAAAATAGTTTATCTTTTCACATAAGACCAAAAAATTAATCCACTTTTAAGTAGTCTTATAAGTAGATTTTTTCACAAAAAAACAGCAACTCCCTCCCAACCAATCCTCAATTAATTAATGTCTAGGTTAAAAAAAGAACTTATGAAAAAACTTGTACTTGCATCAATATTTTCCATTCTACTTTTCCCCGATTAATCTTAACATGCTCTTGTGCTCCACCTTCCACTTTTTGCGAAGGAATCGTAAATCCTGATGGAAGCTATTTTGCGGATATTATTTTAAGTGGTAAAGTCAGGGCATTGAACTACTCCGCAGCAAGCTGACGGAGAATCAAAAAAAATAATTCAACATATATCCTTAGAGGATTCTCCAAAAAATAAATTTTCACTTACTTAAAATCATTGAGGCTTTTGCACCCAATACAAGCTCTTGATTAATTTTTCAGCACTAACCTTATGAATTTTAAAATTATTTTTCAATCCAAAAAAGTGCTTCATTCAACGAAGTGCCATAGTTAAATGTCACTTGCAATTTAATGGTCTCCCCGGCAGATACATGGATTGGTTTTTTTAATTTGACCACAGTCGGAGGCATCAAACTATCTGTCCCCGTAAAATTTACTCCTTTGACACATTGTACCCAAGAGTTCAAATAAACACAATTTATCGTTCCGTATAACAATGCTTTAACATGTACTGTTTTCGAAACAGTTTTATCTTTAGCTTGATATAAATCAATCGTATTTACTATTTTTTGAGTAGTCATTAAGGTGGGAAGATGTCGAGAAAACATGATTGGATAATGCTTATTTTTCTTTTCAAAAGTGGTATTTCCTAATTGTACTAAATTGATAATCTTTTCAGGAATTAGTTTTCCTTTTGGTTTAAGAAATTGACGAAGATGCTGAAAAATTTGTACTTGATGTTCGTTTGCACAGAAGATGCTCATATTTTCTCCGATGATAAAATCCACCTTTTCTGGAAG
>CAYGRM010000029.1:0-14759 GCA_964352225.1 uncultured Saprospiraceae bacterium
CCTATAAGTAAATGCCCCTACGTGAAATTAATTTTATCTAAAAAAAAATTAACTTTCTTTTGCTTCGAACCTTTATTTGAAAAATAGTAATTTGGGATTTTTGAAAATAAAGAACAAACAATTGAAGCGATTCTTAAACAAATTAAATGAACCTTTTCCCGAATCAAAAACTATAAAAGAGAATTTTTTTAATGTTCTTGGTGTGGGGGTTTTCATTACTTTATTCTTGTATTTCTTCCAAGTTGGGGGAATGAACTCATATTCAGGAAATGTATTTTTGATGTGCATGAACTTTGGAATAATCACAGTTGTGGTGGCGCTGATTTTTGACTTTTTTGTTCGATATATTTTAAAAATAAAAAGAGATGAACCTTCTTGGACATTAAAAAAATGGATTATTCATATGTTTATTTTACTCATTCTAATTAGTTTGGGAAATTATGCATACTACGTTTATTTAGCTGGACTGGGGAATATCAGTTGGGCAGATTTTTGGGCAATGGGAATCTATACGGTTTCAGTTGGAATTTTCCCTGTGGTTTTTTCAGGTCTCTTGATCCAGATAAACTCGAGTAATCAAAATCAAGTTCAGGCGGAAGGTTTAAAAACTAGTTTTCCCAAAGAAAATATTCACTATGAGGTTATTCATCTTTTTTCAGACAATAAAAATCAAGATTTTCAAATCCCAACCAATGATGTTTTTTTCATTGAGGCCATGCAGAATTATGTTTCGGTATGTTATTACAAAGACGGTAAGATCCAAAAAGAACTGCTTCGGAATACAATCAAAAATATGGAGGATCAACTTGAAGCTACAGTTTTGATTCGTTGCCATCGCTCTTATATCGTAAATTCAGATTTAATTGAAAATGTAGAAGGAAATGCTCAAGGCCTAAGATTGAGTTTAAAAAACTTAGAAGATTTTGAAGTTCCAGTTTCCCGAAAATATATCCCTGTATTAAAAAGTATTAAGGAGATAAAATGAAACATCCATTGCAAACTCCTAAATGAACGTTTTCATCCTTTTTCATGTGGAGTATTTTTTTAATATTTCAAGGATTATAGTCGAATTTTATCTTAAAATATAAAAAGTATACTTCCTATAAAACAGAATATTCTTAATAAAATCCTGTCATACATCCCTTTTCCTTTTGTCATTCATCCCAAATGATGGTATTTATCCCGAATGGGTGGCATTCGTCACCTAAATCTGTTTTTTACTTTTGCTTGAATTACATTTGAAGAAAAAAAATTATGGAAGCATTTACAAAAGCTCTTTTAGGGATTCATGTATTCTCAGGGTTTACCAGTATCATCGTTTTTTGGATTCCTATTTTTCTAAAAAAAGGAAGTAAAAACCATATTTTAGTAGGTAAAATTTATGTCTTTTTTATGTGGATCGTAGTGGTTTCGGCAGGATTATTAAGTATTAAAAATATACTAATTGGTGAATATGTGATGGCTGCATTCCTAGGTTTTTTAGCATTAATTACCGCCAATCCATTATGGTACGGAATAGCTATTTTGAAAAATAAGCGAGGCATGAGTGAAAGTTACCGAAGAAAGCACATGATATTTAATGGCTTAATTACCATAGCTGGAGTTTTACTTTTTGCCTTTGGAATTTATCTAAAAGGTCAAAATGCCGGGGTTTTGATGTTGATCTTTGGTATACTTGGAATGACATCTGGGCGAGATGTTTTGGCCACTTATAGAGGAAAAAAGGAGCAATCAAGTTGGATTGTAGAACATATCTCTGGAATGTTAGTGAGTGGAATTGCTGCTTATACTGCTTTTGCGGTATTTGGAGGAAGTAATTTTTTCAGGGAGTATTTAACCGGTTATTGGTCAATTATTCCTTGGGTGATGCCAACAATCGTCGGGCTTATTATTATTAAATATTACAAGAAATCGTATTTGAAAAAAAGTAGCATCACCACAAGTTCCTAATTACTTTTGGGATAATCACTTTAAGGCATGATGTTGGAAGGATTATATTAAGAGCATGTTTAAATTTTTACCGTCTTAAAAAACTTAAACATACGCTAAACTAACAAAGCATACGCTCAGTAAATCACGAAATCCCTAAATTTCATACTGTGAAAAAGCTAATTTTAATCATCTTTTTTCTAGCGTCATATCTGTTTAGCCTTGGACAAATGTCTATGCCTAAACAGCCCAACTTTTCATCAAAAAAACCTCTACCTAAAGCTTACTACTTTTCTGATTGGAGTATTGGATTGTCCTTAAAATCATCTGCAGAAATTATTTTTTCCAATTTAGATTATTCAAATAGCTATGAATTTAACTACAAACCCAAATTCTCCTATGAAGTAGAATTATTCATTGAACGAAAAATAAGTTACAATAACTGGGTATGGGTAAGTGGCATTAATTTTCATAGTATCTCATTTGAATATGATCATCAATTTCCAATTACTTTTTTAAAAACTGGAAATCCATTAAATGACGGAACGTTTTTCAATCAATATGATTTATCTATTGATAATCCGTTTGAGCAAATGAATTTTATAGCAACTGCTGAATACTCCATGTTTGATGATGAAGATGATTATCAAGATAATGAGGAATTAAACTTTAGAGTGTCTTCGGTAAATAGTATTCAATATTTAGGATTACCATTAGCAATAAAGAAAGAATTTGGCTACCAAAAATTAAGATTTTCTGCCAAAGGTGGAATCGAGCCAGCGCTCATGATCCAATCGAAAATAGATTATAACAGATACCACCAATCGGGTTTTCATGTGGAAGGCAATCGACCAAATTATAAAAGTAATAGAATAGAAAGTGTGGAAATCCCTAGGGTACAGTTGACGAATTTAGAGGTGATTTCTCAAACTAGTAATTTAAGAAACTTTCAACTCAATGGATTTGTAAATATTGGATTATTGCATACTTATAAGTACCATACCTTTTTTTTGGAGGCTGAGTATAAACGTAGTTTGTCTGCTTTTTCTCAGAAGAAATCGGATGCGAGTTATTTAAATAATTTTGGCTTTAGAACAGGGTTTATCAAAAGGTTTGAGGAGAGTAAAGTGCTTGACCTTACTCACCCTAAGAAAATCTTTAAATGGTAAATACATATATATGCGTGAATTTTAAAATCATCTACCATGAACTTATAGTGGATCACGGTAGATGATTTTCTTTTTTATCGAATCAAAGTAACATCCTTACTCTCTGATATTATTTCACCATCAGGAAATTCCAATACGATCATATATGCGTAAACTTCGGAAGGAGCTGGTTGACCATCAATATTTCCGTCCCATCCATGATCAACTAAACCGCTACCATCATGAACTTTTTGTCCCCAACGATTGAATACTTTAAATTCAGTTATCTTAATATTGTCTCCATTTAAGATAACTTCAAATCTATCATTTAATCCATCTCCATCAGGAGTAAATACATTTGGAATTTGGTAATCAGGGCCGGTTACATCGATAGTAATTTGGTCAGTATCAGAACATCCAAATTGATCTGTAACTGTAATTGAATAAGTTTCTCCATCTAGATTAATTGGGGATACTATTTCTGTATTTGATATTCCTCCGGTACTCCACAGATAAGTAATATTATTTGCAGGATTGGTTTCAACAGTTAAAGTCGTCATATTCCCTTGTGCAATTTCACCGTCAGGATCTGCAACCAAACTGGTAATTTCAACGCCTGCTTCTACGGTAACGGTAACTATTTCGTCTACCGCAGGACAATTATTATCATCAACAAATGTAACTGTATATTCAGTTGTCTGACTTAATGGACCTGTCTCTAAATTTTCGCCTGTCGTACCTCCTGGTAGCCAAGTAAATGTTCCTGAAACATTGGCTGAAGCCGTCAGAGTAGTTTCCATTTCTTCACAAATCGTAACATCATCTACCGTAATAATTGGAGCTGGGTTTACTGTAATGGTAAATGATTCTTCGACAATACAATCACCTCGAGTTGCAATCAAAGTATAAATTGTAGTTTCTGTAGGAGTGAAGATATTATTTGCTAATATTGGATTTCCAACCCCCGTAATGGGAGCCCATTGGTATGTAATATCATCAGCAGTAATAATATCCAAAATAAGAACTTGCTCTCCCGCACAAATAGTCGTATCACTTTGTTCAGGAATAAAGGGAGCTGCAACTGTAGATATAGTTACACTATCAATTACAGGATTAGGGCATTGAGCGTTGGTCACCTCCAAATAATAGGTAGTGGTCTCGGTTGGAGAAACACTTGGATTTGATTCATCGGAATTCAAAGATCCATTACTGGAAGTCCATGTATAATTTACATCGGTCATAGTAGGCCCACCAAGGTTAATATTATCTCCCGCACAAAGAATTGTATTCTCTGCAATATCATAGGAAGGTGCAGAAACTGCTAAAACGGTAACAATAACTGTATCCATATCAGAACAATCAGGAGTCGAAGCGGTAGCAATAAATTCATAATCGCCCGCAGGTAATGCGGTCGTATTTAAAATAGGATTTGCGCAATCTGTGCAACTTAATGAACCAGCAAAACCTGTCCACTCCCAAGTTACATCTACTAAATTACTTTGTGCTCCCAAAGCCACAGTTTCACCTTCACACAACGTAACATCACTCCCAGCATCAATCACCATAAAGGCTACATCCACCGATAAGGTATCCACAAAACATGCTCCCGTAATTTCAACTTGATAAGTCATTGGGCCATTTACGACTACGGTTGGGTTTGGACAATCGGTACAACTTAATCCATCAGTAGGAAACCAATTATACAACGATCCTCCTGAGGCTTCCAAAACAAATGGCGCTCCAGGACAAGCAGCTACATCTTGAGATATCGTCAAATTAGCGGCATTAGGATCAAGTACACCTGGCGTAGTTGAAGAAAAATCCATAGAAATTCCTCCTCCCTGAATGCTTCCACCAAAATCATTGACTAAAACCAAATACCATTGTCCTTCTACAACTGGCAAAGTCGAAACAAAACCATCTCCTCCTGCTCCTTCTAAATTATCTGTAACGGGTGTTCCAGTAAATGGACTTTCATCGACTAATCCAGTAGTAGTTTGGGTACCGGCCCAAGTACTTCTAGCTGGTTGATTATTTTTCATAAAATCACAAATATCTGCTTCATCTGCGATTGGGCCCCATACATTTATATCAATATCAGATGCTTCAAAAACACTTCCAGGGCTAGCTAAAAATCCAAAATTTCCATCCGCTTGTGCTTGGAAAGTAAACCAGGTAAAATGCCCTTGACCTATTCCTCCCCAGCCTCCATCATTTACTCCTGGAATAAAACACTCTGGTTCGTCGGTCATTTGTTGATCTACTTGAATGATGGAAGGAAGATTTCCACAACCATTTATCGAAAGAGCATCATCACAATTTGCGGCAGGTGGCAAGGCAACTGGACAAGTAGTGGTATCAATAAAAATATCAAAATCGGTACAGGCAGTTGCATTATCAACTACAAAATAATAGGTTCCAGCTAATTCTAAGTAAGCTGATGCTATCGTGGCAGTATCACTTGCTAAACTAGATGCAGCTCCAATACAATTAAAGGCATCCTCTGGACAAGCATCATAAATGGAAATCCCAGTATTTGCTCCAACTCCAACCAACTCGACAGTAATACATTCATCCCCCGGAGAATCATAAGTAAAAATATAATCTTCCCCTCCCAACAAATTTAATCCAAACGGACAAGGGCCAAATGTTTGAGAATTAAACGTGCCACAAGTAGTTAACCCATTCATATCAAATGGCAAACTTGGAATTACCTCAGGGTTAGCACATGTAATAAAAGTATTATCACAATCATCAGTCGTACATTCCCAAGTCAATTCAAAACCAGCTTGAGTCACAGAACCATCTGAAGTGAATCCAATGGTCACACAATCAGAATCTAATCCAAAAGAAGTCGCACCACTTCCTCCAGTAATATTTAAAAATACTGGAGCAGCCGTGCTATTCCCAGCATAAAAGGTCAAATTATCAAAGTTGTTTTCAATATTTGCACTTATCAAATCTATATTTATACAGGAATGTGGATCAGAAGGACAAATCGTAAATGTATTGTTTTCTCCATTCGAATAAGTTGCATCAGGCCCACCTGAATCATACAAAGTTCCCGAACAAAATGAAACTAGATCAGTATCTCCCATATTAAATTCCACATCTGGTTCCTTGATACACAAAACAAAATCTCCCCAATTCGGTGATGCCGAAGCAGACCAATCTTCCACTCTTAAGTAATAAGTAAAACCAGGAGTCAATCCAAGCAACAATATTTCCAAACTATTTTCTCCTGCTAGTGCCGCTACACAATCCAATTCTTCTAACCCATCAATCGAACAGTCTCCTCTATAAATAGCCATTTGAGGTTGTAATATTTCCCCGTTGGGACCATCCACCGCATCCAATTCAATTTGAACATCAACCAAACTGCCATCGGCTGGAATATCAAATGAAAACCAAACATCTGCATCTGGTGCACTTCCATTAAAACAAGAAGGAATATTTCCATTGGTCGTAGAAGAAATTACACTTGCGGTAGCCAATACATTATTAAAGGTATCTAAAACAGGGCAAATTGGAGCCTCACCTAAATTAATCAAAGTAGCACATTCATCATTGGATGGCTGTGCAAAAAGTATAATATGTGTAAAAAAGAAAAAAAGGAAAGGTAGTATTCGTATCATCATATATTTTTTTCTAAAGATATATTTATATATGAATTCTTCGAGAGATAGAGATTCTTTTTTTTGTAAAATTTTTACTTTTGGTCAAAAAGAAAAAACAAGAATTTCATTTTAAAAAATTACTTTTGCAAAAAAATAAAAATTATGCATAAGCTTACTTTTCTAATTCTTTCTTTGGCTGTTTTTACTTCGGTTCTTAGTTGTAAAATAAAAAAAACACCAACTGAAGTTATTACTCAAAAAGATTTCAGAATTGGTTTTTATAATGTTGAAAACCTTTTTGACACCATCGATATTGAGGGGAAAGCAGATGAAGAATTTACTCCTCAATCCAAAAGCAAATGGAATACCGAACGCTACTATAAAAAGTTAAATGACTTAGCCAAAGTCGTTGACGCTATGAATTACCCTGCTATTTTAGGTTTATGTGAAGTTGAAAATGCAACAGTACTGAAAGATTTTATTTCTGAGACTAGTTTGAAAAATCATAATTATGGTTACGTTCATTTTGAGTCTCCAGACTTTCGAGGTATTGATGTAGCGATGATTTATCAAAAAAGAATTTTCCAAGTTTTAGATTCGGAAACGATTGAAATTAATTTTCCGAAATCAATCATTGGTGAAGAAACTTACACCACTCGAGAAATATTACATGTAAAAGGAATTTTTGCTCAACGAGATACTCTTCATCTTTTTATCAATCATTTCCCATCTCGAAGAGGTGGCTTAGAAGCCAGCGAACCAAAAAGAACTTATGTCGCTGAACAATTAATGAAATCAGTTAATATGGTTTTTTCAAAAAATAATCATGCTAACATTTTGTTGATGGGAGACTTCAATGACGAACCTGATAACAATAGTATTACAAAAACTATCGGAGCTCAACCATTGCCTAGCAGTAGCTCTACTTCAAGTCTGATTAATTGTGCTTATGAGCTGGACCAAATGAAAAAGGGTACTTATAATTACCGAGGCGATTGGAATATGTTGGATCAAATTATTGTTTCGAATGCGATGCTTCAAAAAGACGGTAAACTAAAAATTGGGGAGTTTCAAATTTTTCAAAAAGAATGGATGATGTATAAAAGTGATAAGTATGGTTTAACTCCAAATCGAACTTATGGTGGACCTAATTATTATGGTGGAATTTCTGACCATTTGCCAGTTTTTGTGGAGATTAGAGTTGATTAAAACACTAGTTGATTTATCTTTTTTTCGCACACTTAGATCCTTAGACACTAAGTGTGCGAAAATTCAAGTTTAATTTTTTACACAATGCACTTACCTTCATATAAAATAATATTAATAATATTTTTGAGACATCCTTTCATATTGTCCTCTTACATAATCTGAGTTAAAAAACTTTTTTTCTTCAAGCAGTTTTACTAATCTTTCCTCTACTTTTTCATCATCAAAATACAATCGCTTTATATAATAGATAAGGGGAACAATGACAGGTGAAGGATTTTGTGCATGAGCATTAGCTTCTTGAAGTGTCTTAAAACAAAATTCAACAGATGGCAAATGCTTTATCCCTTTTTCTCCAATATCAGCTAAAAAAGAGATCATAAAATAAAAACTACCAGACTCTTTATCATAAGCTCTAGCCATCATATACATATTATCAATTTTTTCATTAAGAATATTTTCAAACTTTTCTGATTCAAGTATTATTTCAAACAGTATCCAGACCTTACTCCCTTTCCCAAAATTTTCTATCATATAAGAATCAATTGTAGCGGAATATAAATCTAAACTATCTATTAGGGACAACTTACTAATTATTGGTTGCCTTTTAATATATTCAGGGCCAACATGTGTGATTTGATATAATAAAGATTGGTAATCAAGAATTTCATTTAATTTGACTTTTCTATAGTCACTCTCTTGGCAGAATCCTAATAATGGAATTAAGAGGAGTAAAATTTTTAATATTAGTTTTTTCATCTTTCATATTTTTTGTAACTCTTAAATTTCAAAAACTATGCATTTATCCATTGACATCTACCCGTTCGGTTTCTCTTTCACCGTTTTCTTTGCGTCCCTCTTCAATCCATCAAAGAACTCTTCGAATGTATTAAATTGACGTCGATAATTCAAACCAATCCCCATTCGATTATTCCTATTTCCATCCAGAGCTTGTTCTGATCGTTGATAAAATCTAACCTTAAATCTTCTATTTTCAGTCAAGTAATATTCTGCCACAAAATCACTTCCATAGAAAGTTCCAGAAACAGTTTCTGTACTTCTAACCACTCCACCACTCACACTCAATTGATCATTTAAAAATCGAGGATTCAAATTTACTTGAACTTCTGATCCAGCTAAAGGTGTAGTTTGACCTCCTCCTAAATCAAATTCTCCTGCTTCATAAATATTATAAGCAAAGTCAAAATCAACTCCAGAAACACCACCAATTTCACTAAATGCATCTGACAAAAGATTAGTAACATAGAGTGAAAGTCTGGTGGTCAAATACTCTGAAACAGTATTTATCCCACTCGAAGTCCAATCAAAATCAGAAAGGTTTTCTTGACCTGATGGAATAAAACCACCAATCACAATCAGTCCAAATACTTGTCGATTTAATTCACTTTGGTCTTGGCGCAAAACTCTTAATTTGGTATCAACATAATTTTTTACCGTACCAGTTATTAACCGAGGAAATGAGATATCAAAGTTTATATCCGGTTTAAGTAAGTCGCCTCTCAAGTTCATTTTCAAATCTACATTCGTTGGTTTTCGAGATTGTGATTTCAATTCATCATCTCCCAATTCAATATATTCTAGTATAAAATTATAAACGGAGGTACTCAATCGATCATATTTTGCATCCAAATTAATGATCGCTGCAAAGGGATCACCTGACCAATTTATCGTTCCTCCTCTTTCTACTTTGAATTTTTTATTAACAATATTATAAAGTGTAAATAAATAATCTCCTTCAGCAATTACATATTCACCAAACAAAGTAATATCTCCATCTCGTGGAACAAACATTTGCAAATACCCATTTCCTTTCCCCCGAATAATATCTCCTGCTCGTTCATCAATGATTAAAGATACTTCTGCTTCCTCAGTCATTTCTACATTCATTCTGATTTCCATTCCTCTGACTTCTTTTGCAAGTTTTCCCTGATTTTCTTTTTCCTCTGTTCGAAATTCAATAAAACTTATTTCTGAGCTACTTTGAGTACCGTAAGTAATTGGAATGAAGAGTTCTGAATCTTTACCTGTTTTAGCATTTATCGTTAAATCGGTTTGGGTAAATTTCCCAGAAAAAACCGCATCGACTTGCCCAATTGCATGACCATAATAAAGCGGGTTATTTATTTTTTCTGTATTTAAAACTAGTAGCCGATCAGAAAAAAGTCGCGCACTCAACCCCGGATATTTAAAATTTTCATGAACAATTCCTCCTGTTACATTGGCAACATTTCCATATTTATCAGAAAAAGTATTTCCTGTAAAATCAAAAAAGTTATCGACAATTTTGACTTTTGTGGGAGTCTCTTGCCCAAAGAAATACCTAGTATTTAAATAGTCAACTGTAATCGCTCCATTATAAATTTGGGCATCCCCAGTTGATTTAATTTCTTGCTTGGGTATTCCACTTAAGTTAGCATTGATGTCAACTAGCCCTTCCGTATTTGAAGCATTTTCTCCAATAAAATATTCTAAAATATTCAATGGATAATTCAATAACTTTAAATTGGTATTAAAATAATTCTTAGGATGTAATTTTGGATTAAATTTTTCTTTAGTTTTTCCTGACATCTTTTTTGTAAAAGGCAAAATCACATAGCCATCCAAATCAAGCTCCCTTAAACCTCTAACAATTGAAAGTTTGGCGGTTAATTGACTGGTCAAATCAGCCAAATTTGCATTAAGTTTTAGCTTGCCCCAATCATCACCATTTACCCAAAAAGTATCACTTTGAATCAGGGCATTGATATTTCCGAGATTAAAAATATCAGGTGTGCTTACATCGACTGAATATTTTCCTGCAAAGTCCATCTGCTTATAATTCCAAATACTATCTATAAAGCCGGTGTTGAAATCTTCTAATTTGAGCTGAATGCCTTTTTTATTGATATCTTCAATACTCACTATTCTATCTTCATTGGTCAAGGTGAAATTTTCCGTTTCAAGAATTCTTCTTCCAAGTTGGATAAAATTCGAATCACTAATTTCCCATTTTTCTCCAAAAACGACCAAACTATCATTTGATAAACTAATATTAAACCCACCATTTTCGAAGAATACTTTACCTGCTATATTAAACCGATCAAAGGTTCCTCTTTCACCAACTACTCCAACTTTAAATTTAACGGTATCCCTATTTAATTCTGCATCAAAACTTAATTCGGGAATTTTATTTTTACCATTGATAATAGCATAAAAAGGAACGATGGTGTTTAATGCACCAATACTTTTATTAGTACTAGTATTCAGTTTTATTCCTCCTATTTCAACATTATCATAAGTTAACTCCTCTAAATCTAACTCAATGTTACCTACATAGTTTACCCCATCATAGTGGCCATTGATGATAAAATTTTTGATGGTATCCAATTTAGGATCAATTAAATAGGTGAAATTTTTAGAGTTAATTATTTTAATTTCATAATCAAAATCTTTCGATTTTATGGAGTCTCTTTTAGGTGCAATATTTAATCTTTCTGCTATTTCAGGATAGTTAACTTTAGTAAAAGTGAAGAATGCATCCGGGATTTCCTGAATATCATAATCCCCGGTAATTTCTCCTTCAAACATTTCAGAACTTGCCGAAAAAATCCGCTGTCCATCTGTTCCAAAAATAGAAGAAAAAGACAAGGTATCAATCTCATATTTCTCCGTACCATTTCTTTGAAAAACTAGTTTTCTAAAATTCGCATTTCCTTCCAAATTTGAAATATTAATATCTCGTAGATTGAGATCCATTTCGCCAGTTATTCCTAGGTCTTGTTTCACTAAATTCAGTTCATCCAAATTCAATGTATTGATCTTCGCCTTGAAATCAAAAACGGGAATAGTATCACTAAAATCGACACTTCCTTCAAAAGATAAGTCTATATTTTTATCCTTAATAATAAAGTCTCCATCAAATAGATTCTGGGTCAAACGACCATCCATTTTAAAATCATGATAATTGTAATTTCGGAAAGTAAAGCTATCTACTGTGGCATCTATCTTTGCTCTAGCAGTCGAGGCAGACATGCCAATTCCTTCAGATATTTTAGAAGTTACTGTGATATTTCCAAGCTGATCATTGCTTGTCCACGTTTTTAAATCAAAATCCACCAAGTTCAAATTTCCAGTATATTTCGCACCTTCCCGTCCATCTTTTAAATCCAAACGCATATCCATCGTTGCACTACCAAGAGCTGTTGAAAGATCTCCGTAAGCAACAAAATCGACAAAAAAACCATCAAAACGACCTTTAAAGTTGATATTTCCGAGTTTATTAAAATTATCAGGTGGATTAAAATTGGGGATTAATTGACGTAAAGTCCAGACGTCCGTTTTCAATCTTTTCAGATTAAGGTTCAAACTTTCATTTCCTTTATTCGCTAAATCTCTAGAACTAAAATCTCCTTCAATAATCGTTTTTCGACCAATCACTAGCTTCAAATCTTCTCCCCTCAAATTATTAATTCGACCTTTTACAATTCCATCCAAGCGAATAACTTCCTCAGCATTATCCACAAAAAATTTATTCTTTTTAAGCTTAGGAGCAAAAACAATAACATCTCTAATCGCTACTTGACTTTTCTCAAATTTCAAGTCCATATTCACCTTATTCTCAAAATCTCTAAAGCTGGTAAAATCTTGATATTTAAAAATGATGGTATCTTGAATATTACTGTAGGGAGTGGTTAAATTCACTCCATTTAAGTCTGCTCTACGTGAAGTAATTTTGACATCCGGAGAGGTTAAATTTTGTAAAACAAAACCACTAGTTTCGGTAGCCGAAAGTTGGTTAAGCTTGCCGGTAAAAACCATATCTGACATAACAAAACTGTCGATGGCAATTTGAATATCAAAAGCTTCTAAATGTGTGAAATCCAATTCCTGATCCGAGGTGGTTTTGATGGGTGATTTTCGATAATTGTGCAAGCTTAGTTTTCCATTTCCAAAATCAAAATCATTGATCAAAAGTTGAAAAGGTTTCTTCAAAGAATCAGGTGCTAAATCCATTTCAACAATCTCTTCAATGGCTTCAATTAATGAGGTATCTTTTGGTAGAGGTTTCCGTTCCTTCAAATCAACTTGCACATATGAGTCCTCAAAATTGACAGAATGAATCGAAACAATATTTTTGACCAAATCAATTTCATCCACTCTTATTTCTCCCTTTTTAATCAAAACATTAACTCGTTCCCCTTTGACTTCATCATCATTCTCGAAAGTTACATTTTCTAAATAAAGAACATCAGCTCCAATGAAAAATGGTCTGGACTCCTTTTTTTCTTTACTTACTTTAGGAGGAAAAAGTTTAGCTAATAATTGATTCAAGTTAGATTGTGGTTCCCCTTCTCTTCGCTTTAATTTTAGCTGAGCATTTTGCAAAGTTAGATCGCTAACTTCCAAACTGTTTTGCAATAAGTTGAATAAACTAGAATTAAAATTAACCACTAATTTTTCACTAAATAACAAGGTATCCCCTGAGAAATCTTCTAGATAAAAACTATCTAAAACTAATTTATCAAATATCTCAAATTCAAGATGATTGAATTCAACCTTAGTATTTAAATCTTTGGAAAGTCTTTCGGTGAGTTTTTTTCCTGCCCAATTTTGCACTACTTCCATCCGGAAGAGTATTGTTATAATTCCCATCAATAACAAAAAAAGCATTGCGATATACATCACTCCGCGCAAAATTCGTTTCCCCCAAGATCTCTTGGGAGTAACTACATTCTCTTCTTTGCTATTGTCTATTTCCATGTTGAAAAAAGGATAGAATTGCTTTTAAAAACTATCTTATTTTTAAACGGCGAAAATACGCAAATAGATGTTAAAACAGGGGGTTTTAACGAAGTTTTAAACTTCTAAAAGTGGTGACTTTTAGCAAGACTTTTCAATTGTTTAAAACAAAGTCGAGCACATTCTCCTCAGACCAATAAAATCCTTTGGAATGAGACTGCGGAAAACCAACGTGTCCACCATATTTTGGAACTAACAAATGTAGGTAAGAATTAGATTGAGCTACTTCAAAAGGATAACAGGAATCACTCAAAAAAGAATCATCCTTTGCATTGATCAATAAAGTTGGAATCGTTAAATTATCGAAAAAATTTCGGCTGGAACACTTCTCCCAATAATCCTCAGCACTAGCAAATCCATGAACTGGTGCCGTGAAATTTCCATCAAAATCACCAAAAGTTGTAGAGGCTAAAATTCGTTCAGCATCTAAGTCAGGATACAAATGTTGTTTGAGTTTAAATTTCGCTTTGAGTGATCTTAAAAACCGTTGGAGGTAAATAAAATTATGTTTTTTTTCTATTTCTGCGCTACAACCTGCTAGGTCAACTGGAGTAGATACACCAACTGCTTTTTTTATTTTAGGATGTAAATCTGCGCCTTGTTCTCCAGTATATTTTAGCACTACATTTCCTCCCAAACTAAAACCGATTAACACCATTTCGTCATAAT
The DNA here is from genome assembly GCA_964352225.1 of uncultured Saprospiraceae bacterium. GTDB lineage: Bacteria > Bacteroidota > Bacteroidia > Chitinophagales > Saprospiraceae > CAJQQY01. Next base: position 14,369 of record CAYGRM010000029.1, read on the forward strand.
TATATTTTTCAAAAATAGTTTTAATGACAAAATCCAAATCGGTCGTTTCACCACTATGATAACCTCTTCGAAGTCGATTTACCTCACCACTACAACCTCTAAAATTTAAAGTTACCGCATCCCAATTATGATGATTAAAAATACGATTCATCCCCAAAATATATTGACTATCAGAAGAACCTTCCAGGCCATGTAAAGTGACAATAATTTTTTCTCCACCTACTCGTGACCAATCCAAATCTAAAAAATCTCCGTCAGGGGTAGTGATCCTTTCGCGCTGATATTGAACTTCTTTTACTTGTCGAAATAAAGAAGGATAGATAGTTGAGAAGTGGTGATATTTGAAAATAAATGAGGGATTGTATTCTTTTGACTTTAAAATAGGCATGAA
>CAYGRM010000029.1:14769-31334 GCA_964352225.1 uncultured Saprospiraceae bacterium
ATGAAAAAAAGTGTTATTAATTTAGTTTTTATCTTTTGATAATTAATGAATATAATGATTCCAAGACAAAAAATGCCTAGAATATTACTTGAAATTTCTATTTTTTTCGAGCATTTATTTTTTGTCTAAAGTTTATTGAGCAATACTATAAATGTCGTCAACTTAAGAAATTTTCCATTTTTATATTTTGAAATACGCATAGCATTAACGATAGCTTTTAAAAAAAACACACCACAGGTTAGTCAGATTTTCAAAGATTCATATTTTTATAATTTGTGAAAATCTGAGTAACCTGTGGTGAAAAAACTACTAATTTTTACTTAAGTTGATGACATTCGAGCAATACTCTCCACCCGAACCCCTACTCCATTCAAAGCTGCATTCCCAGTCAATTCATCAATTCGTTCGTGATCCGTCAAATCATTAATACTAATTCCAGCATGCTCTTGAGCAATTTTCATTTTCACTCCTTTTCGACCATGTCCCCAACCTTGAGGAATTGAAACCACGCCTTCCATAATTTCATCACTCACTTGAGTTTCAATTTCGATGGATCCAACTTTGGAAGTTACTTTTACGGTATCCCCATTTTGAATTTGGAGCGCTTCCGCATCTTTAGGATTTAATATTAAAGTGCACTCATTTCTTCCCTTCACCAATCTATATGCATTGTGCATCCAGGTATTATGACTGCGTAATAATCGACGACCGATCATTTGGAATGGAAATTCATTTTCCAATTCTTTCGCAGTAAAAAAAGTAGATTTGAGTCTTTCCAAATCATCAATAAAAAGTTGGGGAGCTAACTGAATCTTATCATCATTAGTTTGCAACCGACTGACCAAGCAAGGTTGCAAAGCACCTAAATCTATTCCGTGAGGATGTTGTTTGAGCATTTCCAAATCCAATCCTTGGTCTGCATAAATTCCAGATTGAAGCATACTATCCAAAACATATTCTGGAGTCATTTTGCTTTCTGGCTGATCTGTCAAAAGAGAAATTAGTTTTCTGCAAATCTCCCAATCGTATTTTTGATTTTCATTTTTATCAAAAAGTGGTGGAGAGTACTTTGCCGTATTTTTAACCGAAAAGACATTAAAGAAAATATCGTAATGTGGTATTTCTAATCCAGTTGCTGCCGGTAAAATTATATCAGCATGGCGGGAAGTTTCATTGAGATAAATATCAACTGAAACCATAAAATCAAGTTGATCAAAAGCTTCTGCTAGTCGGTCTCCATTGGGGCTCGAAAGAACTGGATTTCCCGCAATGCAAATCATGGCTTTAATTTGTCCTTCCCCTTCAGTTAGAATTTCATCTGCCAAAGTTGCAACAGGAAACTCAGAATTGAAATATGGTAAATTTCGGACACGAGAGCGAAATCGACCATAAGAATCAAGCTTGCCTTTTTTGTTTGTAATTTTTAATAAATCAAAAGCAGGCTGGGTAAACATTGCTCCTCCAGCTCGATCAAAATTACCTGAAATAATATTGAGAACGTTGGTTAACCATTGACAAAGTCCTCCAAAAGATTGGGTAGAAGCTCCCATTCGACTATAACATACTGCGCTAGAAGCATTAGCAAATCGAATGGCTAAATCTTCAATTTTTTCTACTGAAATCCCCACCATAGGTGCTATCTTTTCTACGGTGAAATCTTTAGTTATTTCCTCAAGTTTTTCAAAGCCAATGATATCGTTTTCTAAGTGCCTTAAATTGGTCAACCCCTTATTTTGTATGGTTTTTATCAAACCTAACAATAATAATGCATCTCGCTCTGGCCGGATAAATATATGTTCATTTGCTTTTCTTGCGGTCTCTGTTCTTCGTGGGTCAACTACAACTATTTCACCACCTCTTTCCTGAATTCTTTTTAGTCTTTTGGCAACATTAGGAGCAGTCATCATACTCCCATTTGAAACTAGTGGATTGCCTCCAATGATGAGCATAAAATCAGTTCGATCAATATCTGGAATTGGCATAATCATTCCATGTCCAAACATAAAATTAGAGGCGACATGGTGTGGCAGTTGATCTGCTGATGCGGAACTATATCTATTATTGGTTCCTAAAGCACGAAGGAATAATGGTAAAAATACGCCATTTCCAAAATTATGAGCATTCGGATTTCCGAGATAAGATCCAACTGCATTTTTACCAAACTCCTTTTGAATGGATTTTATTTTTGTTCCAATTTCTTCAAAAGCATCATCCCAACTAATGGACTCCCACTCCCCATTTTTAGTTTTTTTGAGAGGTGTTTTTAGACGATCAGAATCGTGGTAAATATCCTGAAGCGCAACAGCTTTGGGACAAATATGACCTTCACTTAAGGGATCTTTGGGATCACCTTTTATGCTTTTGATTTCTGTTCCCTGGTAGGTTATTTCGATACCGCACATAGCTTCGCAAAGATTGCAAGTGCGGTAATGTTTTTTCAATTCAGTCATATTGTCTATTTTATTTTCCCAAAAATAAGGGAATAATTTATTCAAATTGTAAAGTACAAGAAAGTGTTTTTATTTTTGGAAAAAAATAAACTTGGAATATAAAATTAGATTTGAAAAAATACATGATTTTGCTTTGAGGGAGACCTTAAAATTTATTGTCCCTTTTGTGATTTTATTAGCCTTAGTATTTGGATTTTTAATGACTCAAGTAAAAAGTGGTGTTAGTCCATTTGACTTATTTCGAGGTAGAGGACATTGGTTAGTTTTGATTCTAGTTTATTTAGGTAGTATGACTTACTACCAGAGAAGAAATTTTGCCAAATCTATTGTATATTGGGTATCAAATGATGAAATTGCTAGATCATTTGATCATGAGAAATTAAACATTGGAAATAAATATGGAATGGCAAAAGAGAAGAGAAGATTTAATGCCAAACCTCAACAAAGTATTTCTCGAAGTAAAATTTCAAAGATAAAGTTTTCCCAAAATGGAATTACCATTAAATCAGTTAACTATAATTTTTTTAATGGAAATGGTTCTATTTTTATTCCTGAAGAAATCGAAAATTATCATCAAGTAAAGACCATTCTAGAAAAGTTAAAAACAGATTTGAACGTCTGAAATTGAATAATCTATTTCCTAAAATTCCCATTCACTATCCTATCTCATTTGCCATTTTGAAATAAAAATAAAAAATCTGATACAGCATTTATAGTATTATCGGTATCATTTATTTTTAAGGAAGAACTAGATTAAATATTGATTAATAAAAACTAGTTTTAGAGTAGAATATTTTTTATTAATTTAAAGCAATTTTTACCCCTTCACCAATTATCCAAGATCACATCACCTTTTTATTTAAAAGCTATTAAAAAAACTAATTCGTAACAGGAGACAAATGACCTAAACATCATATAATCCCTAAATCATTGAATATCAATTGTTTATTCATAATTTTTTATTAGTATTTAAATAAAACCAAGTAATAACCAGAATAAAATTTCCAAAAACTATTACAAAAAACAAACACATATGCGTATTTTCTACATTCTCATTTTTTTATTTTTCCCATTAATTTTGTTCGGACAATCCAACGATTGTGTGAATGCCACCGTGGTTTGTAATGATGGAAATATTACATTTAATCCACAAGGGGCTGGTTTAGATGACTTTGCTAACCCTAATAATAATAGTGGGTGCTTAGCAACAGGTGAGCATTCAAGTGCATGGTATTATTTTGAAATTAATGCAGCAGCGCCTCCTAATCAATCGTTAGGTTTTACCATTAATCCTACTGGAGGAGCTGGTCAAGATTATGATTTTGCTTTATTTGGACCAGATGTTCCTTGTTCTAATTTAGGAAATCCAATTCGTTGTTCTTATGCTGGACCTGGTTGTGCCTTTTGTCCCCAAACAGGACTTGGGATGGGAACAACTGATCAAACTGAAGGAGCGGGTGGAGATGGATTTGTAAGTGAAATTACCGTTCAACCCGGTCAAGGGTATTTTCTATTGGTGGATAATTTTTCTAATAATGGAGTTGGTTTTGACTTATCGTGGACAGGAGATGCAGCAGATGATTTAAATTGTATAGCTGATCCTCCTTGTGGATTAATTGCTGAAGCTGGAAATGCTGCTACTGGTTGTGCTGATGGTTCTGCTTTTTCATTGAATGGATCTGCGATAGGAAATTCTGGAAATGAAACTTATAGTTGGGTTGGAACCAATGGATCAACAGCTTATCTAAATAATCCTAATATTCCTAACCCTTCCTTGACTTTTCCACCTAATGTGAGTGGGACTTTTGATTTTACATTAACGATTACTGATGATGCATGCATAGATGATGATGTGGTTACGGTTACGATAAATCCTTTACCGGTAGTTGCGATTACACCTCCTACAGCAATTTGTGATGATGGAAATACTTATACCATTTCAGCTACTCCTCCGGGAGGAGTTTGGAGTTCTAATGTACCAAATGGAACAGTCGATCCTGCGGTACTTGGTTCAGGGACTTTTATGGTAGATTACACTTATACAGATGCCAACGGATGTTCTAATATGGATATGACTACAGTAGTCATCAATCCAAGTCCGATTGTTTCGATTGATCCTTTCCAAACACAATTATGTACGAATGATAACCCTGTGTTCTTAACCGCTTCACCGCCGGGAGGAACATGGAGTCCAAATATACTTGGAGGAGTTTTACTTCCAGGGACTATAGGTTTAGGAGTGTGGACAGTATCATATTCTTATACTGATGCCAATGGTTGTGATAATATCGATGAAGTGGTCATTAATATTTTTCCAGAACCAACTGCTCTGATTACAGACCCAGGACCATTATGCGAATCAGGTGATCCTGTAACCTTGACTGCTAGTCCTACAGGAGGAACTTGGAGTTCAAATGCGACTGGTGGAGTTTTTGATCCGAGTAATTATCCTCCAGGATCGTACCCAGTAACTTATACTTATACTGCACCTTTTGGATGTCAAACTACGACCACAATTGATGTTATGGTAGTACCTGCACCAAATGTTGATATTTCCCCAATACCTGTTTTATGTAGTGATAGTGCACCTTATACCTTAATGGCAAATCCTTCGGGAGGATCATGGGGACCTAATACACCTGGAGGTGTGGCTGACCCAAGCGTTTTAGGTGTTGGTAGCCATACAGCAATTTATATTTATTCAGATCCGACGGGTTGTTTGCTTGTGGCGTCTGCAACGATAACTGTTGAAGGGCCACCTAATGTCGCGATTGTTCCTATTTCTGATCTTTGTGTCAATGGATCCCCCTCTACTCTAAATGCTGCCCCAAGTGGTGGAACATGGAGTTTGAATGCACCTAGCGGTGTTTTTGATCCCTCTATTGGAATCGGAAATTATAACATTACATACTCTTATACAGACCCTGCGAGTGGATGTTCTGAAACAGCGATGACTACTGTTACGGTAGTTGACCAACCTACCGTTGGAATTACTGGTAGTAATTCATTTTGTACAGGAACTTCAACTACCTTAACTGCTGATGCTGGATTTGCTAATTATAATTGGACTGGAGGAGGAAATACCAATTCAATTTCAGTATCTACGCCAGGAACTTATACGGTAACTGTCACAGATAATAGTGGATGTACTGCAACTGCTGAACAAATGGTTATTGAAAACGCTTCGTTAACCCCAACTATTTCTGGCGCTAATGCGATTTGTGATGGAGCTTCTACCACATTAGATGCGGGTGGTGGCTATATCAGTTATGCGTGGTCAAGTGGCGAATCAAGTCAAACAGTTTTGGTTTCTACACCGGGATCATTTACTGTAACTGTTACAGATGGTAATGGTTGTACAGGAACTGCAAATGCAAATGTCTCAGCCAACACATCCCCTGTTCCAACTATCTCTGGTCAAACCTCTTTTTGTCCTGGAGAAAATACCATTTTAGATGCTGGAATTTTTGATATGTATGCTTGGTCCAATGCAACCTCTGGACAAACTATTACGGTTGTAGCAGCTGGAACTTACACCGTAACTGTAACAGACGGAAATGGTTGTACTGGAACTGCTGAAAGCATTATTGTTGAAAATACGGTAACTCCTCCTAATATTTCAGGAAATCTTACTTTCTGTCAAGGAAATAATACCGTCCTTGATGGTGGTGGAAGTTATACCAATTATACTTGGTCGAATGGAGGCATTTCCCAAACAACCACAATATCAACTGGTGGAAATGTAGGTTTAACAGTAACTGATGGAAATGGATGTGCTTCTGAAACTTCAGTCATGGTAATAGAAAATAGTTTACCCTTTCCTACTATAACTGGGCCAACATCTATTTGTACGGGGACTTCAACGACCCTTGATGCGGGTGGTGGTTTTACTAATTACGTTTGGTCAAATACTGAAGTAACCAATTCAATTTCAGTATCAACTGCTGGAACATTTACTGTAACGGTAACGGATAACAATGGATGTACTGGTACTGACCAAGTTACCGTTGACATCACTCCCAATTTACAACCAACCATTACTGGTAATTTATCAATATGTACCGGAGTAATGACTACCCTAGATGCAGGAGGTGGATATACCAACTACAACTGGTCTAACTCAGAAACCACCAATCCTATTACGACAAATGTTCCCGGAACTTATACCGTTACAGTAACTGATGCGGCAGGTTGTACTGGAACAGATCAAGTGGCAGTAACAACTGCACCAGGATTGTCGCCGACTATTTCTGGAAATAATAATTTCTGTATTGGTGAATCAACCACATTGGATGCTGGCGTTTATGATGATTATATTTGGTCTGATGGTTCTGTAAATCAAACATTAACTGCTACGGCAAATGGCACTTATACTGTAACTGTTTCTGATGCAGCAGGTTGTACAGGTGTTGCACAAATGATTGTTTCTGAATTTCCCATTCCAGTTCCGCAAATAAGTGGATCAACTTCTTTTTGTACTGGAACTTCAACTACACTAGATGCAGGAACTTGGAATAATTATATTTGGTCAAATGGTGAAACCACCTCTTCTATAATAGTTTCAATTGCTGGAACTTATACGGTGACTATTACTGATGGAAATGGATGCACAGGATTAACTTTTGTTGATATTATTGAAAGTACTTCTTTGAATCCTACCATTGTAGGAAACCTAAATTATTGCCCCAATGGATTTACCACATTGGATGCAGGATTTGGTTTTGCCACCTACGAATGGTCGAATGGAGGAGTGGATCAAACCATTGATGTAACGACTTCAGGCGATTATACGGTTACTGTTTCTGACGCCTCTGGTTGTACTGGAGAAACTACTGTTTTTGTAGATGAAAGTGTTCCTCCTTCCGCAAATATTTTAGGTCAAAATACATTCTGTACTGGGACAAATACTGTCTTAGATGCAGAAGGCGGTTATATCAATTATGCTTGGTCTGATGGTTCTTCGAATCAAACTTTGACGGTAACACAAACGGGAACTTATACCGTTACAGTAACCGATACTAATGGTTGTACTGATGAGACATTCGTCGATGTTCAAGAACTCCAAAATCTGGATCCAGGACTTTCTGGAACAAATGTCTTCTGTGAAGGAGGCTCTACTGTGGTCTCTGCGACTGGTGGATTTTTAACCTATACATGGTCAAATAACTCTATGGATCAAACTATAGAAGTGATGCAAGAAGGAACTTATACGGTGACGGTAACGGATGCCAATGGTTGTACAGGTTCTGAATCTATTTTCATTGCTCAAAACGATAATCCGATTCCAACAATTAGTGGGGACGCTTCTTTCTGTCCAGGCACTTCTACAATTGCTACCGCAACCCCAGGTTTCTTGACCTACCTATGGTCTGACGGTTCTACTTTAGAAAATATCAATGTTACTATTGCAGGAGTTTATACGGTTACAGTCACCGATAACAACGGATGTACAGGATCTGCGGAAACGATAATTGATGAGTTTACTTCTCCTTCCACAACTATTTCAGGGATTCCAAATTTCTGTCCAAATGAATCTACTACCTTAAGTGCAGGAGCTGGATTCTCCAGTTATTTATGGTCAGATGGAACGACGAATCAAGATGTGATTGCTGATCAAGTAGGAACTTATACCATAACTATTACCGATGGAAATGGATGTACGGCAACTGATGAAATTATTGTTTCTGAAAATATACCACCAAATCCAAGCATTGTTGGAGCATCTTCTTTTTGTTCTGGAAACTCCACTACATTAGATGCAACTGGAAGTTATACTAATTATATTTGGTCGGATGGTTCAACTGATCCAACTCTTTCTGTCAACCAAAGTGGAACTTATACGGTAACGGTAACGGATACTAATGGGTGTACAGGTACCAATGAATTAGCTGTTTCTGAAACCACTTCTCTCCTACCTACTTTCACCGGTCAAACTGATTTCTGCCAAAACGAATCTACTCTTATTGAAGCAGAAGCTGGCTATTTTTCTTACGTTTGGTCAGATGGAACATTGACTGCTAACAATACAATTACAAATCCAGGCACTTATACTTTAACGGTAACAGATGCTAATGGATGTACAGGAACGAATGAAATTTCAATTAATGAAAATGATCCTCCAACTCCAACTATCGCTGGATCTACAACTTTTTGTATTGGTTTTTCCACAACGCTAGATGCTGGAACTTTCGATCAATATCTTTGGTCCAATGCATCAACCGATCCTACATTAACTGTTAGTACAGAAGGTGTATTTTCAGTTACCGTAACAGATGGGAATGGTTGCACGGGAATTGCCTCAACTCAAGTTTCTGAAAGTGATCAACTAGAACCTGTAATTTCAGGAGATGATTCTTTCTGTTCTGGAAATTCAACTACACTAAATGCAGGCGCAGGATTTTTATCTTACATTTGGTCTGATCCAAACAATTCTAACGCTCAAATGATTGATGTCTCCACACCTGGAACATACTCAGTAACTGTTTCTGATGCAAGTGGTTGTACTGGAGAAACTTCAATAGTTGTTTCAGAAAATATTCCAGTCAATGCCGGTACGGCAAATCCTACTACTGCATTGTGCAGCGTAGATGGAACCTTAATTAATTTACAAAATGAATTACTTGGAGCTGATCCAAATGGTACTTGGTCAGAAACTTCTGCCAATTTATCTACTGGAAATGCTTTCGATCCATCTACTGCCTCATTCAATACCAATGGGCAAAATCCGGGAACTTATACTTTCGAATATTTCTTAGCTGGACCTGGTTTTTGTCCAGACGATTTTGAAGTAGTAACCATAGTCGTCGAACAAACTCCAATTGCATTTATTGATCAACCAATTGCCTTGGATTGTAATAATCCTACTACGGTTTTAGATGCGACTAATTCTATTGGTGGTACTGATTTAATTTACCAATGGACATTAAATGGAAATACTATTTTAGGTGCTGACTCTGCTACTATTACCATCAATTCTGAGGGTACTTATGATTTACTGGTTTCATTACCAAACGGATGTTCTGCCACTACTTTCATCGAAATAACTGAGGACTTTGAAGTACCTGAAGTTGATGCTGGGATGAATCAACAATTAACTTGTCAAGATGGAGAAGCAACCTTGAATGGATCAAGTACTACACCAGGAGTTATTTATAATTGGGATGGACCAGGAATTACTCCGTTGAATATGAACGATCAAAATCCATTAGTCACGTCTGCAGGAGATTATACCTTAGTTGTAACTAACCCACAAAATGGATGTGAATCTACTGCTGCACTAGTTGTAGTAACTGCTGATATCAATTCTCCTGTTTTCACCTTAGATGATGTTGATCCTTTGGATTGTAATAATAGTTCTCAGGTTTTATCAGCTCCATTTGCAAGTAATTTTACTTACCAATGGTTCCTAAATGGAAATCCAATTCCGGGAGCTACTATTCAAGAGTGGGAAGCTACCCAACCTGGAAATTACTCCCTAGAAATCACAAATACCGACAATGGTTGTAACGCCACTCAATCCGTAACGGTAGATGAATCAACTGACCCGCCTAATGCAGAAGCAGGCACAGCTGATTTATTAACTTGTGATTTAGGAACTGTTTCTTTGAATGGAAATGGTTCTTCAACTGGCAATAATATTACCTACGAATGGTTTGATCCAAATGGTAATCCAATTCCTAATTCTAATACGATAACTATTGATGTATCTCAACAAGGGAATTACACTTTGCAAGTCACTAACAACGATAATGGTTGTACGGCAACGGATGCTGTAATAGTCAATGCTGATAATAATTTCCCTACTGCTGATGCTGGAACTAATACTAATTTGGATTGTGATTTTAATAGCATACAAATTGGTGGCAACTCTTCAACAGGACCAAATTTCACTTACTCTTGGTCAACTTCCAATGGAGGTGTTATTACCAATCCAACAAGTGCTAACCCAACTATCAATCAACCGGGAACTTATGAACTGATCGTCACAGATACAGATAATGGATGTTCCGTTATCGATGCAATAACCATTTCAGAAAATACTAATTTACCAGTTCAAATTGATTATGAATTAATGCCAATTTCATGTGAAGGAAAAAACGATGGATCGTTGACATTGTTAAACGTAAATGGAGGAACTGGCCCTTATCAATACTCATTCGATGGCGGAGCATTTTCTAGTATCAATACTTTCCCATTTTTAGGAGAAGGAGATTATTCTTTGATAGTAACTGATGCCTTGGGATGCGAATTAGAAACCGAAGTGAATCTCGTCGCTCCTCCTCCATTCATTTTAGATTTAGGAGAAGATATAACAATTGAACTTGGTGAAAGTGCTCAAATAAACGCAATTGCAAGTCAATCTTACGATAGTTTATGGTGGAGACCAGAGGCGACTCTTCCTTGTGAAAATTGTCCAAATCCAATTGTCAGTCCGCTACAAACTACTGCCTACCAAGCAACTGCGCTTAACTTTAATGGTTGCGAGGATTCAGATGATATTACCATTTATGTAGAGAAAAAGCGAAACGTATTTATTCCAAATGTATTCACTCCAAACGACGATGGAAACAATGATGTATTCATTATTCATGGAGGAATTGATGTGGAAAAAATTCATGTATTAAAAATCTTCAATCGATGGGGAGAACAAATTTTTGAACAAAATGACATTCAGCCAAACGATTACTCAGTTGGTTGGGATGGATTCTTCAATGGAGAAAAAATGAATCCAGCAGTCTTTGTTTACTTTGCAGAAATTGAATTTAAGGATGGTCAAAAAATCATTTATAAAGGAGATGTTGCGCTGAGAAGATAATTTAATTCATAATTTTCTAAAAAAACCAAAAACCGTTGAGAAGACATTTTCAACGGTTTTTGATTTTTGGAAAATAAAAATCAGTTTTATTACATTTACATTTGTGTACCGTTCAAAAAATAAATTCAATGAAAAAAATAATAACCACCACTATATTCATTTTACTTATTTCCATTCTCGGAAATTCTCAAATGTCTGTTTCAGAACTGAGTAAAGAGACCCACCTTCAACAATTAAAAGATGGAATTTTACTCGTTCAACTTCCAAATAGTGACAATAAAATAAATATTTTAAGAAAAGAAGGAAATGAAAAACTAGCAAAAAAAGAAGAAAAAGAGATTGATGAAATAAGAGCAAGTATTATAAAAGGATTTCAAGACGATTGGAATTTTTCAAAAATCTTATTTTTTGAAGCTGAAAATGCCAACCAAGCTTTTCAAAAAAATCCTGAGGTCTTACTCGATGCCAATCTGAAACCAATCAAGGAAGTTCCTGATTATTTACCTTTATACTCTGTAAGGTATGGTCCTGGCAACCCCAATGGAGAAGTGTACCGGTATAATGGAACGGGATTTCAAATTAGGTATGTTAATGATGGAAATTTACAAACTATTAAATATGATACATTTTATCATTGGAAATTAGGCGCTGGATTAAGATCATTTTTTCAGAATATAGGTAAAGGCTCTATCTCCAAAATCCCGCAACAAATCAACCAGTTCAACTTAAAACTCCAAATGATAAAATTATGAAAACAATTAACCTCCAAGAGAAATACCACAAAATCAACGAACATTGGTCTCCAAAGATAATTGGAGAACTGAATGGTCAATATGTCAAACTCGCCAAAATAAGCGGCGAATTCATTTGGCATTCACATGAGAATGAGGATGAATTATTTATGGTCATCAAAGGAACGCTTTTTATGGATTTTCGTGATCGAACAGAAGTGGTCAAGCAAGGGGAAATTATCATTGTTCCAAGAGGAGTTGAACATCGTCCTAGAACGAAAAATGAAGAAGTTCAAATTATGCTATTTGAGCCAGCATCAACTATCAATACTGGAGCACAAGAAAATGAATTCACAAAAAATAATTTAGAAAAAATAATTTAGAAAAAATTTAACACTATGCGTGGCACGTTTCCTAACCGTGTCACGCATAGAACACAAAAAATAACAATACATTTACAAACCTCCCTAAAGTCTACTTTGCAAAAAACTTTTACATACCTACTCCTCATTTTAGCCTTCATTTTCCTACTCTGGAAAAACACCAACCTAGTAGAAAAAATCTTCGAATGGCATTTTGACTACACCACAAAACAAGACATCGTCACCCAACCTGAAAAAATTAAAGACATTCTAAATTCTTTCCCAACCATTCCGTTTTCCCAATTAAAGAAAGAATACCTTTCCAAAACAAAATATGATGTAAAAAAATATCGAAACCTAGCAAAAGGTTCTAACCTACTGATTATCAGAGGAAAAGATATTTTTAAATTTATTGTTGGAGGATTTAGGATAAAAGATTTTCTGCCGAAAGATGATTTTTATTATAAAAATATTGATGCTTTTTCAGAAGGTATTGAAGTCTTTTGGATGGTAGATGAGAAGTTACTTTTTAAACTTCTTGAATTACAAAATGTTCTTTTTGAAAATGGATATAATGAAGCTGGTTTCTCAATTGTCAATGGTTTTCGTCATCCTGCTTACAATGAAGAAGTTGGTGGAGCATCTTTGAGTAGACACTTAATTGGGCAAGCTGTAGATCTTCAAATCGAAGACATTAACAACGATGGACAGGCAAATCAACAAGACAAAACTATCGTCCTAGAATTTTTAGAAAAAGAAATTATTAAAAATCAAGGTGGCATCGGGAAATATCCTGGAACTATGTCAGTTCATTTTGATGTACGAGGGTATCGAGCTAGATGGGATAAACAATAGTTTTATTTTTTCCAAAATAAAAAACAAATCATGAGATTAATTTTCAGGATCCTCGGTGGATTCATTTTACTTTTTATCATAATTGTTACCTACTTCTATTTTTTAGGAACAGGGGATTTAAGAACTGATGCAGCGAAAAACGCCCCTAATGAACAGCTTGCAAAAGCATTGTTACAAGAAATGGGAAAAGCTCATATGATCTCCAATTGGGAAAATATCAATACCTATTCTGTGAAATTCGAGGACGTTTTTTTTGGGAATTTAGGATCAAACAGTCACAGCTACGCAGAAGATTCTGTGCGGTTTTCACTAAAATATATTCCCCAAACTTTCGATGGGCAATTAGAATTTTTATCTGGAGAAAATACAGGATTCATCTGGGGGATTCAATCTTGGAAAAGTTATTTTTCATCTCCCAACCAAAATATAAAATTTAAAAATTCTAACGATATTATTTTTTGGCTTCCTACTTACCAATATTTTATAGAATTTCCCCTTCGGATTCAAAAGGCCAATTCACTTGCTTATGCTGGAGAAACTGAAATTGAAGGAATTATTTGTGAAGGAATTATTGCCTCATGGAATACAACTGAACCGCAAAGAGAAATTGATCAATATCTAATTTGGCTAGATAAAAAAACGAAACGAATCGTAAAACTCGAATATACCATCCGCGAAATGTATAATTTTCTAACTGGTGCAGTCTATTTTCATGACTACAATAATTATGATGGAATTCTACTGCCTACTTCCATGCCGGTCGAATCCAATCTTCTAGAGGAAGGTTTTCTGCATGAAATGAGAATTTTAGATTTTACTAAAAATAATTTTCCAGCGAACGAGTTGCGTCCCAACCGAGCTTTGGTTCCCTTAGGCGATGAAAAATTGAAGCAGTCATAAAAGAGATAATGAAGCCTGACTAAGTTGACTTTTTACTTTAGCTCACCTCCTTTTTATTTTAAATATTGTCTTCAAAGAAAAGTTTTATCCAAAAAAAAAATTCAGCATAAAAATTATTATTTGACTTAGGTAGCAAAATTATATTCGCTAAGTATCTTTATTTTTTAAAATTTTGACAGCGTAAATCACTATTATAAGTTGGAGATATCAATTGTAGCTTTTATTTTATCTTTCCATGCACTTTACCTCCTTTTATCAAAATAATATTTTGACTTGAAAATCCATAGAGCTAAAATTAGTTCCGAATTACCTATTTTTCCTTCCATCACTTTCGCCTTTTTTTCTAAAAATCACTATTCATTTTATAGCCAATCCTTCCATTTTTATCGCTTTTTGTTAATTTTACACTTTCCACTTTTATAAATATAATTATGAACGAGAACTTACAAGAGGCATTTATTATTTTGGCAGTAGGCATGATTACAGTTTTTGCTATTTTATCGCTTGTCGTATTTACAGGACAGATTTTGATAAAAATCACTAACAAATTTGCACCTCCACAAATCGCTCAAGTAAACATTTCAGACAATCCCATCTCTCCAATTTCAACCCCAACTAACTCTATCAATAAAAAGAAATTAGCAGCCATCATCGGTACTGTTGACCATTTAACCCAAGGAAAAGGAAGAATAGAAAAAATCGAAAAACTCTGATGAAATGAATTTTCATTTTATCGAAAATAATATAAACCTAACCAATATTTAACCATGAGTAGAAGTATAAAATTAGCCCTCGTCTATCGAGACATGTGGCAATCAGCTGGAAAATATGTTCCTAGAGTAGATCAATTAGTTCGCGTAGCACAACCAATAATCGACATGGGCTGCTTTGCCCGAGTCGAAACTAATGGCGGTGGATTTGAGCAAGTCAATTTACTATTTGGTGAAAACCCAAATCAAGCCGTCCGAAGATGGACTCAACCTTTTAATGATGCAGGCATTCAAACTCAAATGCTAGAGCGAGGTTTGAACGGGATTAGAATGAGTCCAGTCTCTGCTGATATTCGCAGAATGATGTTTGCCCTAAAGAAAAAACAAGGAACTGACATCGCTCGCTCCTTCGATGGATTAAACAATCCTCAGAATTTAGAGAACTCTTTTAAGTTCGCTAAAGAAGGTGGAATGATTGCGCAAGGTGCTTTGAGCTTAACTTTCTCCCCTCTTCATACCGTAGAATATTATATCAATTTAGCTGATCAATATATTGACTTGGGTGCAGAGGAAATTTGTATCAAGGATATGGCGGGAATCGGTCGTCCCGTTTCCGTTGGAAAAATTGTCAAAGGAATAAAGGATCGTCATCCTAAAATTTTAATTCAATATCATGGCCATTCGACCCCTGGTTTTTCAGTTGCCTCTTCTTTGGAAGCTGCTCGGGCAGGTGCTGATATTATTGATGTTGGAATGGAGCCACTTTCATGGGGAACTGGACATGCCGACTTATTAACGATTCATGCTATGCTAAAAGATGCGGGATTTCATGTGGAGGATGTAAATATGAAAGCCTACATGGAAGTTCGAAGATTGACTCAAGAATTCATGGATGACTTTTTAGGATATTATATTAATCCTTTAAATCGAAAAATGAATTCACTATTAATCGGCCCTGGATTACCGGGGGGAATGATGGGAAGTTTGATGGCAGATTTGGAAAAAAATATCCGAAGCTTAAATAAATGGATGGCCAAAAATGGAAAACCTGATGTTTCACAAGATGATATTTTGATAAAATTATTTAATGAAGTGGAATATGTTTGGCCACAAATGGGATACCCTCCTTTAGTTACTCCATTCAGTCAATATGTGAAAAATGTTGCCTTGATGAATGTAACTCAAATGGAAAAAGGAAAAGAAAGATGGAGCATGATTGATGAAAATACTTGGGGTATGCTGATGGGCCGTTCTGGTCAATTGCTAGGACCATTGGGAGAGGAACTAGAAGCTTTAGCTATTTCTCAAAATCGTGAAAGGTATACTGGGAATCCTCAGGATTTATATCCAGATGAATTAGAATTATTTGCAGCAGAAATGGAAAAAAATGGTTGGGACTATGGAGAAGATGATGAAGAATTATTTGAATTGGCGATGCATCCTGCTCAATACAAAGAATATAAATCAGGAAAGGCTAAGGAAAAATTCAATGCAGACTTAGCAGAAAGAAAAGCTAAAAAAACTCAATCCTCGGCAGTTCCAGTAACTCCAGCTCCAAAGTCTGCAGCTTCTATTCCTCATCCTCGAAATATTACGGTTGATGTCGATGGAGAAAAATTCAAGGTCAATATTTCCTATGATGATATTCCTAATTCGCATGAAAGTAACTCCTCAGTAGGTAACTCATCCAGTCAAAATGGATCTACCGGTAACACACCTTTACCTACCAATTCAGGAAATTA
>CAYGRM010000030.1:0-7353 GCA_964352225.1 uncultured Saprospiraceae bacterium
AGCAACATTTTTCAAAAGGCTAAATTCACTATTTTTTATATGAAACGACAGGCGATAGAAACGGAACAAAAAGCACTCGAAAAAAAACTCAATGATAAAATTAAAGGTACTATTGCAGAAATTCGAGCAGGTCAAGAAGTAGCTAGATACTTTTTTACCGTAGGTGCGGCGGCAGGTACGATTGCCAAAACGATGTCGGCTTATGATAAAACCTATTCAGATAAAATTTACGGGGTGGAAGCAAGCGGTCGATATGTTTGCGAAAGCAGGTTATATAAAATGTTGGATCATGAGTATGATTTGATGATGACTCGATTGGCCAACGAACGACCTGACACTAACTTTTTTGTTTTTGCAGATACGATTGCAGCATTGAATTATTCGCGAACGATTACAGGTGATGGTTGGTTGGGTTTGCGATTTCAATTGTCTCCGCAAGGGGAAACGAATGATATTGTTTTGCATGTCAAAATGTTAGACAATAGTACTGAGTTGCAAGCGCAAGCGGTGGGGATTTTGGGAGTCAATTTATTGTATGCATGTTTTACTTATCATGAAGATCCAGAAGTGATGGTTCAATCATTGATGGATAATCTGAACGGGCGAGTTGAAATTGATATGATTCGATTGACTGGTCCAGATTTTAAAAAGGTCGATAATCGTTGGTTAAGCTTGATGATGGTCAAAAATGATTTGACGAAAGTGGCCATGTTTGGTCCTGATGGACAAAATATTCATGGGTCTGAATTTTTATATAAAAAACATGTCTTGGTCGTTCGAGGAAGTTTTCGACCTGCGACTTTGGTAAATCAGGATATGATCAACAAAAGTTTTGAGCAGTTTAGAAATGAGGAAGAAGTGGATGCTCGGAAAGCTTTTTTGCTGACTGAGGTTACGATGGATAATTTGTGTGGCGGCGAAGGTCTAGATGCTTTGGACGAAAAAGATTTTATGGATCGAGCAGATGTTTTATGTGCGATGGGGCAGACGGTGGTCGTTTCTAATTGTGAGCAACATCAACGCTTGGTTAATTATTTAGGGGACTTCAAAGTGCAAACGGTCGGATTGGTCATCGGCGTAAAAGAATTGTTAGAAATTATCAACGACAAGTATTATGACGACAAAAAGAAAAGTTTGTTGATGGAGTTTGGAGAGTTATTTACCAAAAAAATGAAGATGTATGTTTATCCTTCGATGCAAGAAGGGAGTGAAGAATTGATGACCTGTAAAAACTTACCAGTACCTGAAGCGATAAAACATTTGTACATGCACCTACTCGTTGATGGAAAAATTGTGGATATTGAAAATTTTGACCGTGATAATTTGCACATTTTCTCTAGGCAAGTTTTGGATTTGATTCAAGCGAATGATGAGTCATGGGAAAAGATGGTTCCTGCAAAAGTGGCGAAATTGATTAAAGAAAAATATCTTTTTGATTATCCGTATGAGACGATGACGTTTGAATATTAATTTTTTTTGCCGCTGACTTTTATGACCTTTATGACTTCCCGCTGCTTTTAGTCTGTGAAAAGTCATAAAGGTCATAAAAGTCAGCGGCAAAATATAACAACACATTTACATGAAATTTTTCACAACAATATTTACGCTCCTTTTATTTTTTGCTTGCAATGATTCAACAACTGAATCCAAGTCAACTCCAACTATTTCAAAAGCTGAAATAAAAATGCCTACTCCTGAAGAAACTCCTTCCAATAAAATTTTAATTGACACTACAATTACTCTTGATTTTTTAATGGGAAAATTCGAACCAAAAAAGCATGATGATTTTTTAATCATTGAAAAAAAATACGCTGATCGAGAAGGCATGTTTATCCAAAAAGAAACTTACGAGTCTTTTAAAGAAATGCATGCGGCTGCCAAACAGGATGGAATTTCTTTTGTTATAAAATCAGCCACTCGAAATTTTATTTCTCAAAAAGGAATTTGGGAAGCCAAGTGGAATGGCGCTCGAAAAATCGAAAATGGAAAGGATGCCAAAAAAGCATATCCTAATCCAAAAGATCGAGCCTTAAAAATTTTGGAATACAGTTCGATGCCCAGCACTTCGCGACATCATTGGGGAACGGACATTGATTTGAATAATTTCACCAATGAGTATTTTGAAAGTGGACAAGGAAAAAAAGAATATGATTGGTTAAAAAACAATGCGCACAAATTCGGTTTTTATCAAGCTTACACAAAAAAAGGAAGTGAACGTCCGCATGGCTACAATGAAGAAAAATGGCATTGGTCATATTTGCCCTTGTCAAAAAAATATATTGATCAGATGAAGTTGAGGATGAAAGATGAATTGGTCAAAGGATTTGAAGGTGCTGAAGTGGCGAAGGAAATTGGTGTGGTGGAAAAATATATTTTAGGGATTAATCAAGAATGTTTATAATTTTATAAATAAAAAAATACTATGGCTCTTACCGAATCAACCATGCTTGCCTTGGGAACAAAAGCTCCCAATTTTAATTTACCCGATACTGTGAGTGGAAAAATGATGAGTTTTGATGACATCAAATCTGGCATTGGAACAGTTGTAATTTTCTCCTGTAACCATTGTCCTTATGTCATTCATGTGAATGAAGAAATTGTAAATATCGCCAAAGAATATCAAGAGGCGGGAATTGCGTTTGTTGCCATCAGTAGTAATGACATAGAAAGATATCCACAAGATGCTCCTGAAAAAATGACGGAGTTTGCCAAGGAAAGTGGTTATACATTTCCATACCTCTATGACGCAACGCAAGAAGTAGCGAAGGCATATGACGCAGCTTGCACACCTGATTTTTATGTGTTTGATGGTGCAGCTAATTTAGTTTATCGAGGACAAATGGATGGGTCACGACCTGGAAGTGGCATCCCTTTAACTGGGGAGGATTTGCGAGCAGCTTTAGATGCTGTTTTAGTGAGTCGTCCTGCGAATCCAGTTCAGCGACCAAGTGCAGGTTGTGGGATTAAATGGAAATAAAATAAATTGAACGAAGAGTCGCTGTGACACAAAAAAATTTTCTTCGGAAAATTAATAACTCTGCGTCTCAGCACCTCTGCGTTCAACCTTTTTAAACTCCAAGAGATTTGTCTTTTTGCATTTGCAATATGATTGTTATTTTTAACATAAATAATTTTAACCAAACTAGCTCGACATAAAAATTTAATGTTTACCGAAATCCATTATCCTGAATTTTTGCCGCACAAAAAACTTGACGAGTATCTCGCCAAGGGGTGGTTTCGTATGGGACAAATGATTTTCACTTGTCGATTTTTATGCTTTGATGGAAAATTATATACTGCTGTTTGGACGCGACTTGATTTGAAGGATTATAGTTTCAGGAAAAGTGTGCGAAAGATTTTTAACCGAAATAACAAACGATTTCGGATCGTGGTTCGACGTGCAGTTTTCGATAAAGAGAAAAATGATTTGTACTTAATTCATCGGCAAAGGTTTGGTGGTTTTGTTTCTTCCAATTTAAGAAAATCACTTTTTGGTGATGCTGATTATAATATTTATGATACTTGGGAAACTTGCATTTATGATGGCGACACGTTGGCGGCGGCAAGTTTTTTTGACTTAGGAGATAATAGTATTGCAAGTATTATGGGGTTGTTTCATCCTGATTATTCGAAGTATAGTTTAGGTTTTTACACGATGCTTTTGGAGATTGATTTTGGCATTCGATCGGGAGCGGAATTTTATTACCCTGGCTATGTCGTTCCAAACTATTTTAAATTTGATTATAAACTGAGGATTGGTGATACAGAATATTTTGACCCTGATCAAAACCAATGGTTTCCATACTCAAAATTGAATACGAATCAACTGTCGAGTGATGTTCTAAAAACCAAACTGGATACATTAAAAGAATATTTGAAAACTAAAAATATTCGTACAAATCTTTTTCTTTATCCACTTTATGAGCGCGTTTTATTTGGTCATGAGTACAAGGACTTTTTACATAATCCATTATTTATTTCGTGCTATCATCGACGGTTTCATAGTTTGTTATTGATTGTTGAGTATGATATTTTCAAAAATACTTATCGTCTGGTTCGAGCAGGACGAATTGAAAATAATCATGCTGGCTTTATGACAGCGATGCGAAATGGGCATGATGGAAAAACTAGTTTCTTTGATTTTCTATTCAAGGAAAAAGTAATTTTAGAAACAACTCAATTAGATGAATTAGCCCACGCTATTTCAATTTATGCCAAGCGTTATAATTTATTAGCCGACTAATACTGCTCATATTCATACACCTCCAACAACCACTTATCTTTAGTGTTAGATTTTACCTCCTCAATCATTTCTGTCAATTTTTGAATTCTCTTACTCAAAAATTCTTTCATCTTCCCATCTGCATTTTTATCGTTTAAAGCTATTCTGTATTCTTCTCGTAAATCACTCAAAGTTTTAGTGGCAGATAATCTTCTCCATTTTGAATCATTCGAGTCTAAGCCCAGATTTTTCAAATTCAAAATAACCGATTCATACTTTTTATCATCCACCAATTGCACCAAAGCTCGATAACTATCAAAAAAAGAAATCAACTCAAAGTCATCCATCTCTTGCCATTTTTTTTCAAAATAAGGTAGATACTTTATGTCGCCAGTTGCTGCATAAATTTCAGCTACCGTAATTAGGATATCTTGATTAGGATCATTTTTTACTTGGTTGGCATAAGTCAGTCCTTCGTCTGCATCCAAGAGATATAAAGTTCGCATCGCAGAAGTCTTGACTCGTATCGCTTTTTCATTTTGAATGGCACTTTTGATATTTGGAATAAATGATTTGTCGCCCGTTGCAGCTAGTGTTTCAATTGCCGCAGCTCGAACATTCGAATGAGCATCATTTTTAGCCAGACTGACTACTTTATTTTTTAGGGAAATGTTATTTAAGATATCAACTTTCTCCAAAGCTCGCATTTTTATCACCCAAGAGTTATCATCCAATGCTACCTCAAAAACTTTTTCAACTGCTGGATTATTTGAATTACTCAATGCCGCAATTGCCTCAAATCTCGACATGAATTCTTTTGTATTCAAATACTGAAAGATATACTCTTCCTCTGTGTGGGTATCTTTTACATCAGCTAATAAAATTCTTTCTGAATCTATATCAATTAGTTTTGGTCTCGTCTCTGCATCAAATTCAAACGTCTGAATTCTTTTTGTAAGAGTAATGTTATGACGTGTCATTTTGCCACTTTCAAAATAAACATCGACTTTCATTGGCAACATAAAAATGGGAATACTATTATCTACATTTTGAGTTTGCTCAAAGTTTGCAGTTGCCTTTTTGGAAACTTCATCATAATCATAAGTCACCTTTAAGATTGGATGTCCTGCCTCAAAATACCATTGATTAAAAAACCAATTCCAATCATTTCCCGTTACCGCTTCCACCGACAATCGTAAATTATGTGCTTCCACAGAACTATATGCATTCTTTGTCAAATAGTGATTTAGCGAAGCAAAAAAAGCATCATCCCCCATATAATTTCGCAGCATGTGCAAGACCAAACCACCTTTATTATAACTATGCGCATCAAACATATCTTCCTTATCATTATATTCGAAATGAATCAAGTCATGCACGCCCTGCAGGGTCGAATTAAAATATCCATTCATCTCACCTCGCCGATGTAGGTCTGCTTCGTCTGCTCCATATTGATGCTCAAACCAGAGATATTCGCTATAATTTGCAAAGCCCTCATTCATCGTCAAGTTGGCCCAGCTTTCGCAAGTCACCAAGTCGCCGAACCAATGATGAAACATTTCATGTGCCACGATCAATTCATTCGTTGCATCAATCAAGTCTTGTTCCTCCTTCTGTACGAACTCTCCAAAAATAACTGCTGTCGTATTTTCCATTGCTCCTGAAACATAATCTCTCACAACGATCTGCGAATATTTATCCCAAGGATATTCCACCCCTAATTTTTCTGAGAAAAAATCTAGCATCGGAATCGTATTTAGAAAAATCGCTCGAGCATCTTTTTCAAATTTTGGTTCCACCCAATATTCAACTGGCTTGCCTCGCCACGTATCTTTAACTACTGCAAATTCTCCGACCGCAACCATAAATAAATAGGGCGCATGAGGCTGATTCATTTTCCAATAATCCGTACGAGTCCCATTTGGATTTTTTACGGAAGAGGTCAATAAACCATTTGACAAAGTTTTAAATTTATTTTCAACTGTCAAGTACATTTCTTGCGTACATCGCTCATTGGGTTTGTCGATCGAAGGAAACCAACGTGAATTCCATTCCGTTTCTCCTTGCGTCCAAATTTGCTGAGGCTTGTCAGGATCTTCATTTCGAGGATTAATAAAAAACAACCCTTGATTGGACGTAATTGCTTCACTTCCTCCCGTCGCCGCAGGACTTGCCACATAGTCTATAAAAATTTTATACTGCTCTTTTGCCTTAAATTCTTTTCCTAAATCAATTTTTAGCAACTCCCCATTATATTCATATCTTAAGTTTTCACTTGCTCCTTCGTAAGTAACTTTATTGAAAACAAAATCTTTTGCATCCAAGATCAAGGTACTACTTGAATAAAAAAGAGGTTCTAAGGTCAACATCGCTTTCCCGATCACTTGCTCCTTTTCCCAATCAAATTTCAAATCCAGTTTAGTATGAATTAGATCGTGAGTGCGAGGATAACTTTCATTGTATTTTGGTAATTCATAATCTTTATCATCTTTGATCATTCGAGGTGCGGTGACGACAAGGGAATCCAACATTCGTTCTTCGATGGGAAAATCATATTCAGCGGCATCAACCATTTTTTTAGCTTTACAACTAAAAAGGAATATAAAAGGAACGAGAAAAAATAAATATTTAAAATTCATATTGAGTAACTATTTTAAGCTAGATGCAATTGATTAATGGAAAGGTGTAAACTTAAAGAGAATCTTTTTCAAAGATTGTTGCTTCATTAATTATTTTGAAAGCGATTCTTCATAATTTATCAAAGGAAATGTATTTTTAGTTTTTAAACAAATTACTTTTTAAACCACCATGAACTGGCTTTCTCGATTTTCAACGATGGCTGATGAAATTCGACAACATTCAAAAGTAGAACTGTTGTCTTTTCACACCTTCCCACCAGTCAAAGAAGAACAGTTTTCGTTTCTAGAAAAAAAGTATAACATTACATTCCCAAAAACTGTTCGAGCATTTTATCGTGAAACAAATGGACTACAACTTAATTGGATTTTAAAAAGTAATGAGCATTTTTCCAACGAAAAACATCAACCTTCTAACGAAATTTTACCTTGGAATTTTTTCGGAAAAACTTTAAAATTTGAGGACGGAGTCATCATGCTTTTACCTTTGGAATT
>CAYGRM010000030.1:7363-30559 GCA_964352225.1 uncultured Saprospiraceae bacterium
GAAAAAAATGTCTTCGATGCCTTTTCTCCATTTTATTCGATGATTTTTTCATTGGAAAATTTCCATTTAATTTTAAGCGAGGACGATCATTTCTCCCATGAATATTTGACAACTGATTTTGAATCATACTTAGAATTTTTGTTAGCTGGAAAAGGATTGGTTGCTCGCCGTAGTTTTTTTTACCACCGACCTGATGATTTTTTATTAAAAAAAATACCGCCACATCTTTCCACCACTTCTTCATTTTGGAAAAAAGAAAAAGTGCTAAACCTCGACCAAGCTGCACTCAAAAATAAGTTTTCACTCTGCGATCAAGTTCGTTATTTTGAAAACCAAATCAATCACGTTGCTCTTCGACAAATGGCTGAAAGAGGCGACCAAATTTCCAAAATAAAGCTTGAAGAAATCATTAAAAAACATCATCAATTTTTGATGGCAGGAGGAATGGATGGTTCATGGCAGGTTGTAGAAATTAGAGGAATCGTCACCGCTTTTTATAATAATGAATCTGAACCAATCGAAGGCGAGCAAGCCATTTTTGAAAGAAAAAATTTAACCAATATTTCTTTTGAAACCTGTCTCCCGAACGGGGAGAAAACAGAATTACCTTTTTCAAATTTCTGTTCCGCATTTGCCGAAGGCGTGAATTTTTCTAATTCAACTTTTGAGAAAAGTATTTTCACCGATGCATTTTTGCAAGGCGCTAGTTTTTGTAACAGTATACTTACAAGTGTAGATTTTTCTAGAAGTGATTTACGAAATGCGAATTTTGAAAATTGTGATCTAAGCAATGCTGACTTTGAAAATTGTGATTTGCGAGGTGCAAGTTTTCAAAATGCTAAATTGGAAGGAGCTTGTTTTGTGGGATGTATTTTAATCTAAACATAGTTAATCACAAGATGACTTTGAGTCACCTTGTGATTATTTATATGACTAAACCGCTACACTATGATCTCTCAAAGCATCATTCAATGAAGTCTTTTTATCTGTACTTTCTTTTCTCTGACCAATAATCAAAGCGCAAGCTACTTGATAATCACCTGCAGGAAATTTTTTAGTGTAGGTTCCTGGAATCACAACTGACCTTGGCGGAACCACTCCTCGATGAGTCACAGGTTCATTTCCCGTCACGTCGATGATGTGAGTTGATTTTGTCAAAACAACATTAGCTCCAAGTACCGCCTCTTTTCCAACTCGAACTCCTTCCACAATTATACTTCGTGAACCAATAAAACAATTATCTTCGATGATCGTCGGAGTTGCTTGTAATGGTTCCAATACTCCACCAATTCCAACTCCTCCACTCAAATGAACATTCTCCCCAATTTGGCCACATGATCCAACTGTTGCCCAAGTATCTACCATCGTTCCACTTCCCACATGTGCTCCAATATTTACATAACTAGGCATCAAAATTACCCCCGGAGCAAGAAATGCACCATGACGAGCAATCGCATGGGGAACTACTCGAACACCTAATTCTTTATATCCAGTTTTCAATGGAATCTTGTCATGAAATTCAAACATGCCTACCTCCAATGTTTCCATTTGCTGAATTGGAAAATACATCACAACTGCCTTTTTTACCCAATCATTTACTTTCCAATCTCCGTCAGCAGTTGGTTCTGCTACTCGAAGTTTTCCTTTGTCCAATTGCTCAATAACTTCTCTGATAGCTTCTTTGGTTGGATTTTCATGAAGGAGATCTCTGTTATCCCAAGCTTGTTCGATGGTGTTTTTTAAATCGCTCATTTTAAAAATTGTATGATTTGTTTATAGTTTAAAAAATAGGTTTATTTTTTTGAAATACACTTTTAACTAAAAAAAACTGAGTGCAATAAATTGTGTAGCTAATCCGACTAAATATCCTCCATACAAATCTTTCGGCTCGTGCGCGTCCAAAATTAATCGAGAGGTTCCAACGACTCCACAAATCAATATTACTGTAGTCAATAATCCAAAAAGACTCACCTCAACCATCCCAAAGATTCCAGCATCCCACACAAAAGGAAATAATTCTGACCGCTGAATTGTGATCAAGATCATGCCTAACAAACCTCCCATACCGACTGCATGCAAACTTATTTTAGAAAAAAGGGTAATAAAAAATGCTAAAAATAATCCAATCACCGCACCTAAAAAACATGCCTTAAAGGGAACTGGCATTTCTGGACTTCGGTAAATTAAATAATAAGTTGAAATGTAAAAAACTCCAGTCACAATAAATGGGCCGATCCGATCTTCTGCATTTTTTAATTCAAGTGAAGGGATTAGCTTTAATGCTTTCATCATTAAAACTGAAATGATAGGAATAAAAAAGGTAGAAAAGAAAACCATCAAAATATTTCTCATCCCTCCTTTTACACTATTAGTTCCAAATAAATGTGGATCAACGGATAGTAAAATAAGCAACATGTAAGTCACCATCAACAAAGGATGGAAAACAACTGAAAAGAAATAAGCAATGGATCTAAGTAGCATTTACCTTTATTTTTGAGAAGGCAAAACTAAGTAGTTTGACTCAACTATTTATCATTTTTGGGGACAAAGTTTGGTTAGCTCCAAAGCCATATTATCATCATCTTCCAAAATTTTATAAAAAGATTTTAAATACTTAATCACATCCTTTCGACATCGTTTATTTAGTATTTTAAAATCTTTACATATTTGGAGAGTCTCTTCTTTTTTATTTAAGAAATGTGTCGCCACTTTTTTCATTTCTTCTTCAGAATACATTTTTCCTAAATATACTCTTTGCTTAATCGTTCTTAAACGATAATCTGGATTTGGAACGGCATAACTTGCTGAAACAAAACCTGAAAAGTCGAAATCATACGGAAAAATGGTAAGTAAACTGTTGGGTTCTGGACGTAATAATTTTATGTTTCTCATATGAGTCATACTCCAATCTGCATTCCCAATCATACATTGAAACATAGCATGAACGGCTCCATTATAGGTATCAATTGAATCAACTGAACAATTACTTTTTTCAACAACTTTTGTATTCGTTCGACCTGCTAACTCATCATCATCTTCAAGAAGAATCCCTATTCGTTCATACATTTTTTCTCCAGTTCCCGATTGCACATAGGTTATTTTGACTAATTGAGCACGTAGGCTATATTCAGAGTGAATATTATAAATCTTATAAATCAAATATTCCTTTAAAATATTTTGCTTCGCCTCTTTGTTATCTTCAAGGCAATGAGAGACTAACTTAAGTGAGTTGTGCTTTCTCGAAAGTCCTATTTGTTTCAATCCTTTTTTCTTGAATTTTAGTCGAAGAGGAGGAAACTCACAAACCTTTCTTCGATATCTTCCACGTGGTTTAATTTCTACTTCTAGATCTACCTTTGTCGACTCATTTTCATTAAATGAAACTTTGCCGGGCATGTAGGTAACTAATTTTTTTTTGTAGAAAAGCAGCGTATCGAAATTGGCCTCCAATGTCATTTCAAAAATTTCATCTTTGGACATGAAGTCAAAAATACTATCTTTCTTTTTCTTGTTGGTTTTCTTTTTTGATTTAGAATCCTCTATGGATGTATTCATAGAGATAGAATCTTTAGTAAGATCTTGGCCATAAAAAAAGAAAGGAATGAGAAGAAAAAGTAGAAGATTAAAATTTTTCATCATAGTTTTTTTGAGGTATAGTAGAACTAATTCTTGATAGATATTGAGAGAATATTTCAAAAATAATCATAAAAACTAAAAGTATTGTTACTGAAAAGGTATTATTTTGTTGTAATTTGCTTTGCTGTAACTCTCTTTTTATTTTTTCATAGAAAACAGAGATCTATAACAATACATTTACATCACTACTTTTAGTTTAGAATTATACTTTTCATGTCGTTACATAAATGGATTATACTACTAATTATTGGAGGGGTTTTAAGCTGTGGAAATAAAAAAACTACCAGTCCTATTTCATCTTCAGAATCTCATGGTCATGAAGAACCAGTCATTAAATATCCAAAAAATATTATTCTGATGATTGGTGATGGAATGGGGATTACTCAAATTACTGCTTCAATGTATTTGAATAGGAGAGGTTCATATCTTGAACAATTTCCAGTTGTAGGTTTACAAAAAACATTTTCAGGTAGTAA
This sequence comes from uncultured Saprospiraceae bacterium, assembly GCA_964352225.1. Classification (GTDB taxonomy): domain Bacteria; phylum Bacteroidota; class Bacteroidia; order Chitinophagales; family Saprospiraceae; genus CAJQQY01. The sequence continues at coordinate 11,476 of CAYGRM010000030.1, forward strand.
TATAATTACCGATTCGGCTGCAGGTGCAACTGCCATGGCTTGCGGAATTAAAACCTATAATAATGCAATTGGAGTTGATATGGATACTTTACCTGTCCAATCAATTTTAGAATTAGCAGAAAAAAACGGCTTAGCTACTGGTTTAATTGTTACCTCCCCTGTCACTCACGCAACACCTGCTTCCTTTATTTCACATGTAGCACATCGTCAATTTATGGAAGAGATTGCATTAGGATTTATGGATACTAAAATTGATTTTTTAGTTGGAGGAGGAAAAAAATATTTTGATCGAAGAGATTCAGATGAAAGAGATTTATATCAAGAATTGCAAGACGATGGATACTTTGTATCTGATTATTTCAAACAAGATATTTTTGAAACATATATCAATCCTAAGAAAAATTTTGTTTTTTTCACCGGGGATGAAGATCCTCCTCATGCTCAAAATGGACGAAAATATCTTCCTTACATTTCAAGTAGAGGAGCTACTTTTTTAAAAAAAAGAAATGACAAAGGTTTCTTTTTAATGATTGAAGGCTCTCAAATTGATTGGGGAGGACATCAAAATGATGCCAAATGGTTAATCGCAGAAATGGATGATTTTAATACCGCTATTGGTCGAATTTTAAAATTTGCAAAAAAAGAAAAAGAGACTTTAGTTATTGTTACTGCAGACCATGAGTGTGGAGGATTTTCTATCAATAATGGTTCTACCAAATCAGAATTAGTTACCGCTTTTACTAATAATGGGCATACTGCTGAGATGGTTCCTGTTTTTGCTTTCGGTCCGCAAGCAGAATTATTTCATGGAATTTATGATAATACTCAGATTTTTGAAAAAATGAAAAAAGCTCTTCAGCTTGATTAGTTAAAAAAGAAAACTGATTACCTACCGAAGTGAGTAACCAGTTTTGTATTTTAAAATCGGATGTATATTATCTAATGACCGAGTTGTTTAATGGCAAAATATTTTTGCTAAAATTCAACACGTTAATTTCTGTACAAAATATATGATCCAAACCTGCTTCTTGGATATCGAGCTCTAATTCTACCTTCTCCTCTTCCATTTTATTAATTTTGATGAACTCTGCAGGCGATCCATCTTTTGGAATTAAAATTAGATTGTGGTCATCATCTGTGATATCCCAGTTTCCAACTTCAATAGTTTCAGTCACAGCATTTCCATATATTTTTGAGTATGTTCCATTCTTATCAAATTGGAATTTCAAAAAAGCACCTTTAACTATAATAATTTCCTCACAAGCATGGATTTTATCTACAATTTGGTAGGCAAAGTTGGTGTAAGCCCACTCTCCTGTTAAAGTATTCATCGTAGCTTCTTTGCAATTAGTGGTGCATGTGGTATCTCCATTGTGTGCAAAATATGCATTCATATTAGAGACTAAAATTAGGGCAATTAATAATATCTTTTTCATTTTATGTTTTCTTTTCCTTTGGTTTGTAAAAAATAAATATTGTTATATGTATTGTTTTCTATAATGACTCAAAGTTATATCTACAGTTGCAATAATGGTCGTTCGTTCGACAGTTCATCCAAATTACTCGATGAAAATGTTATTGAATATATAAAACCCTTGTGAGCATCAATTAGTTGTCCAAAACAGAATAAAGTTTCGAAAAAACTTCTGAAGTATCACGTAAATCTATTTTAAATATCTTCACAGAGCTATGTTCAAAATAAAATTTTACAAAGATTTAATGTTAGGTATTGAAAAGTTAACTTTTGGAGACAGAAAAGTATATAATTCTTTAACTAATTTTTAACAACTCAATTACACATTCAATACTTCTTAAATTCTAAATAGTTACAGAAGGTGGATATGAAAAGAAGACGATGAGTTGCAATCTTATGTTACAACTCATCGCCAAAAGTATCTAAAAAATGATTTTAATTGAATCGATCTGGGTCTAAAGTTGGGTGAGTAATCTGTGGTGCTTCATTTGATATAATTTGAGCAATAATTTTTCCAGTTGCAGGTCCAAGACTCATTCCAACCATCGCATGACCTGCCGCAACCGTTAAATTATCATAGTATTTTAATCTCCCCAAATAAGGCATCCCATCTGGTGAGCATGGACGTAAACCAGACCATGGTTTTATATTTTTAAAATCGTAATTCTGGAATTCTGGAAAATAGTCTGGCACCGCTTTAATAATTCCATTGACCCTTCGAAGGTTAATTTCATTATTAATTCCTGCAATTTCTAAAGTACCTGCAAATCTTAAATCGTTGGCCATTGGAGTTACCGCTACTTTGGCTTCTGACAAAAGATAAGGGTGAGAAGGTTTTATTTTTGGATTGGACAATGTTACATTATATCCTTTTGCTGCTTGGATAGGAATATTAATTTTCAAACCCTTCACTAAGCCTGGTGCCCACGAGCCACTTGTGATTAAAAATTCATCCGCTGTAAATTCTCCTTTTGAAGTATTTACTTTAGTTATTTTTTTATTAGAAAAAAATAATTTCTTGACTTCCGTTTCAAAATGTATTTCCACTCGACCACTTTTCTTCATCTGATCTCGGAGGCATTGCATGAATAGATGTGGATATAAATGTGCATCACCTGGATAGTAAACTGAACCTAAAATATCCATTTTTAAATGTGGATCAAGCGCTTGAGTTTCTTCGGCAGAAAGGTGTTCGACTTTCACTCCAATTTTATTAGCAATCTCGCTTTCTGATTTTAGACTAACTTCTCCTTTCTTCGTTCGATATAAATCAACCAAACCTTTTTCTACAAAAGCGAATTCAAAACCTTCTTTTTTAGCAAAATCTTGATACAAACTTTTGCTCATCCAAGCCATGTCTCGCAAAACTGTTTTTGCATTATCTACATGTTTATGAGTTGCCGCTCGATAAAATTTCCATCCCCAAGACATCAAATCAAAATCTAATTTTGGTTTAATGTAAAATGGACTTTCAGGATTGAACATCCAGCGGATTCCTTTTGAAATCATCCCTGGTTGAGCCAAAGGAATTACATGACTGGGACAAACATAACCTGCATTTCCATAAGAAGCTCCATCAGTCATTTTTCCCTTTTCTAAAAGAATAACTTCATGCCCCGCTTTTTGTAAAAAATAGGCAGAAGACAATCCGACGATACCGCCACCGATGATAATTACTTTTTTCATAAGCTAAATCGTTGCAGGACTTTCCAAGTCCTGTGAAAATTTATTAAATACGAGACTTGGAAGGTCCCGCTACATTTTATATTACTTGAAAACCATGAGCATAAGGATCATCATCATCAATTATAATAGTATTGTACCCTGTTACTTTTGCCCAACCTTCAATACTAGGAATGATTGCATCGATCTCTCCAACTTTTGTAACATCTTCCACTCGGCCGATAAATTGACTTCCAATAATACTTTCATGAACGAAGGAATCTCCTTTTTGCAATTTACCCTTTGCAGCCCATTGCGCCATTCGTGCTGAAGTTCCAGTTCCGCATGGCGAACGATCAATGGCTTTGTCTCCATAAAAAACTGCATTACGCGCATCAGCATTTTCAGCAATAGTTTCGCCGGTCCAAAGCAAATGACTTAACCCTGAAATGGTTTCATTTTCAGGATGAACGAAAGTGTATTTTTCATTTATTCGTTTTCGAATAATCGGACTCCATCTAATCAAATCTCCAGCAGTATAATTTTGAATACCTGAAAAATTCTCTTGCTCATCAATGATAGCATAAAAATTTCCTCCGTAGGAAACATCCATTTTTAGCATACCTAAATCTGGGCATTCGATTTCAATATTTTCCGCAGCAAGGTAGGATGGAATATTGGTGAGTTTTACAGATTTTACTTTTTGTCCTACTTTTTTGTATTCGACTTTGACTAATCCTGCTGGAGTTTCCAATCGAAGATGACCTTCTCTTTTTGGAGTGACAAGACCTTGCTCGAGTGCGATGGTAACTGTCCCGATGGTTCCATGACCACACATTGGGAGGCAACCACTTGTTTCGATAAATAAAACGCCAACATCATTTTGCGGGTCAGAAGGAGGATATAAAATACTTCCCGACATCATATCATGACCTCGAGGTTCGAACATTAAACCTTTGCGAATCCAATCATATTCTTTTAAAAAATGTTGCCGTTTTTCGCTCATGGTTTTCCCTTCCAAGTTTGGTCCACCCCCAGCAACGACTCGAACTGGATTTCCACAAGTGTGCGCATCTACGCAGAAAAAAGTTTTGGATGACATTTTTAGGTTTTAGAAAGAACTTCCAGATTTTTAAAATACCTGGAAGTTCTAAGTTAAAAAATTGGAAGGATTTAATTTTTCAAAAATCAATTTCGCTGCAGCTAAATCTTCTAGTGCATGACCAACCGATTTAAAAAATGTAATTTCATTTTTATCTTTTCGACCTGTTTTTTCCTCTCGACACAATTCAAATAAATCTCCTCTAATATTTTCTTTTTGTAAAACTCCTTTTTGCAAAGGAATCGCAATATCTCCACTCTCAGACATTCCATCATAAGTATCAACAAAAACTGAACTTCTCAAAATTGCTTCATCATCTGCTTCTCTCATATCAGGTCGATACGCTCCAACCAAATCTAAATGTTGACCCGCTTTTAAACTTCTTCCAAAAACTAAAGGAATTGGACTAAGCGTTGCACAAGAAATAATATCCGCTTTTTCAATTCCTTGCTCCATATTTTTTATGGGAAAAACTTGAAGATCGGAATTCTCTAATACTTGTAATTTGTTTGTTATAAATTTAGCAACAGCTTTTGCTTTTTCAAAATTTCTTCCAAAAATGTAAACGGTTTTAATTGGTCGAACAGATGCATGTGCTTGAATCAACTCAGCCGCCAAAGCTCCCGTTCCAACCATCAGTAAAGTTTTGCTATTTTTTTTTGATAAAAAACTAGACGCAAGAGCAGAAGCAGCAGCAGTTCGCTGAGCAGTCAAAGTTGTAGCATTTATTTGAGCCAAAAGGATTCCCCTTTCAGCGTCGAACAACGTATAAATTCCATGAATTGAAGGCAAATTATACATTCCATTTTTAGGAGAGACAGTTACCATTTTGACACCTAAATATTTTCCAACTTGCCAAGCTGGCATCAATAACAAAGTGGATTCTATTCCTGCTTTGGGATTTTGATAATTGTGATGATGTCGATTAGGAACAATATATTTTTCTTGAAAAGCTTTTCTCAATGCTTCAATCAAAATTGGATAATCCAAATTTTCTTCCAATTGTTCCTTCGAAATGTTTAGCATCAAAATATATTTTCACGTAGCGGCATTCTCCCGAATACCTCAAAAAAAATATAACAAATTATACGTGATTCGAGAGAATCACGCTACGGGATCCTTCGTCCATTCTCCATCGACGAGTCTCCATATTTTATTCAAATTTTCATTTTTCAATTCCAACGGTAAAACATTCGGCTGCCAATTTTGAAAACACATTGGTCGAGCAAATCTTTTGATCGCACCAGTTCCAACTGAAGTAAATCGGCTATCTGTTGTTGCTGGAAATGGTCCTCCATGATGCATGGAATGACAAACCTCCACTCCTGTTGGGACATTATTAAATATTACTCTGCCCGCTTTTTCTTTCAACTCATCGATCACATTATAATACTTTGAAAACTCATCATCTTCCCCCATCAAAGTAGCCGTCAGTTGTCCCTGCAAATTCAAAACAACTTCCATTAATTCCTCAGCCGATTGACATTTTACAACTAAAGTGAACGGTCCAAAAACCTCTTCTTGCATATTTTTGTTTTTCAAAAAATCACTTGCAGAAACTGAAGCAACTGTCGGTCGCCCGGTAGAATTATTTCCTTCGTCATTTGAAACGCCATCCATTCGAACGCCTGCTTGTTCCAATAAATTAGCTCTACCCGCTTCGTAATTTTTGCAAACATTTTCATTGAGCATCGTACTTGGAGATACCTTTTCAAAACCATTGACTAGGTGCTTGATAAAAGAATTTAAATGTTCATTTTCTATTCCAATCAATAAACCTGGATTGGTACAGAATTGCCCAACTCCTAAATTTACTGACCCAACATATTGATTAGCCAGATCTTCATTTCTATTTTCTAACGCCTTTGGCAAAAGAATAACAGGATTGATACTTCCCATTTCTGAAAAAACTGGAATCGGTATTTCTCTCTGATTAGCTGCATCAAATAATGCTTTACCTGCGCGATACGAACCTGTAAATGCAACCGCTTTTGTCAATGGATGCTTCACTAATGCTTGACCCAATTCTACTCCCGTTCCATTCAATGATGAGAAAACTCCATCAGGCATTTTCGTTGCCATTGCTGCTTGTTGAATTGCAGCAGCCACCATTGAATTAGTTCCCAAATGTGATTCATGCGCCTTTACAATAACTGGATTTCCAGCAGCAAGTGCCGAAGCAGTATCGCCCCCTGCAGTTGAAAATGCCAATGGAAAATTACTTGCGGTAAATACTACGACTGGTCCAACTGGTATCAACATTTTTCGAATATCAGCCTTTGGAAAAGGTTGTCGGTCGGGAATTGCAGTATCAATACTTGCTTCCACCCAAGAACCTTCTTCAATCAAATCAGCAAACATTCGAAGTTGTCCAACTGTTCTTCCTCGCTCTCCTTCGAGCCTTCCTTTTGGCAAACCTGACTCAGCCATTGCTCGCTCAATTAAAGCATCTCCAAGTGCTAAAATATTGTCAGCAATTTTTCTTAAAAATTTTGCCCGGAAAGCTCCATTACTATTTTTATAAGTTCGAAATGCTTTAGTTGCTTTCTCTAGTGCTGCATCAATTTCTTCAGAAGTCGCTTTGTGAAATTCGCCTTCGATTTCTTTCATCATCGCAGGGTTGGTAGATCTTAAAACATCTTTAGCAATTTTGGAAACGCTAAATCCAATTATATTTTCTCCTTGAGGAATGGCTTTTTTCATATTCTTTTTTTGTAGCCGCTGAATTTATTCGGCGGCATTTTAAAAATGTAAAAGTATTGTTATTTTTTCAAGTCAACCAAATAAATTCAGTTGTTACAAATCTGCGTACACACTCATGTCAGGTCTCAAAGAAACTCCTTCATAAATTATTCTCCAAATTCGATCTCGCTCTTCACCTATCAAAGGTAGTCTTGGAGCACGAGTGAATTCAGTTCCGAGGTCTGTGGCAACTTCTGCTAATTTAATATATTGAACTAACTTTGGATGTATATCCAACTCTAATAATGGCATAAACCATCGATAAATTTTCAAGGCTTCTTCTATTCGACCTGCCTTCACCAGTTTGTAAATAACTACTGTTTCGCGAGGAAACGCATTTACCAAACCTGCCACCCAACCATCTGCTCCAGCTGCCAAACATTCCAAAGCTAAAGTATCTACTCCACATGAAATTTTGACTCGATCACCAAATGCATTTTTCATGCGAGTTATGTTGGTAATATCTCGAGTTGATTCTTTAACCGCAGTTATATTTTTCAATTTCACCAATTCTTTAAACATATCTACCGAAACAAAAATCTTATAATCAACTGGATTATTATAAATCATAAAAGGTAAACCTGATGAATTCGCCACCGCTTTAAAATACTCAACTGTTTCATGATCGCCTGATTTATATTTCATCGGCGGTAAAATCATAAATCCATCAAGTCCAGCTTTCTCAGCATCTTTTACCGTTTGGATAGCAACTGAAGTTCTCGCCTCTGCTACATTTAATATTACAGGCACTCTTCCTGCACTCACATTTAAGGCAGATTTTGCAATGTCCTTTTTTTCATTGGCGGTCAAGGTACTTTGTTCGCCGAGACTTCCTGCCACGATGATTCCATCAACGCCTGCTTTAATTTGAGCATCGATTCCTCTTTCGAAATTTTCGAAATCAATTGATTCGTCTTTGTTAAATTTTGTAGTTACCGCGGGGTAAACTCCAGTCCAATCTACTTGCATGATTTTTATTTTTTTTTATTTTTTGAGTAGCGTGTGGTGGTCTGCTTTAGCTGACCTGAAATTTTTTGCTATCAGATTTTATTTTTCTAGGTCAGCTAAAGCAGACCACCACATGTTTGCAAATGTAAAATAAATTCCATCTTCTTGTTTTTCAAATCATAGTTAAAACTGATACTATTTTACTCAAAAAGTATAATTTTGTAAATTCAAACTAAAAAATAATACTACCATGAAGGTTTTACCTTTCAAAGTTCCGGTAAGTGAAGAAACTTCATTTCGAGTTCAAGTAGATCGAATGAAACATTTTTATGATAAATTTCATCATCATCAAGAGGTGCAAATCACTTGGATTCAAAAAAGCCATGGCTCACTTTTGATGGGAAATATAATTGCAAATTTTGAAGAAAATGACTTGCTGATTATAGGTGCGAATGTTCCTCATAGTTTTCAGAACGATGAGATTTTTTATCAAAAAAATAAAAATTTGTCTGCGGAAGCGGTTTCTATTCTCTTTAATGAAAATGCTTTTGGTACATCATTTTTTGATTTACCCGAAATGAAAAAAATCAAAATTTTTATCAAAAATGCAGACAAAGGATATCGGATTAAAGGAGAAACGAAACAAGAGATTATTGCTCATTTAAAACTAATTGAGGAAAAAAATGGAGTTGAACGATTTCTAATTTTGATGGAAATTTTAGCCCTGTTGTCGACCTCGAAAGAAGTAGCGTTCCTTTCGAATTTAAGTTTTTTGGGAAATCCAACTTCGAGTGAAAGTAAAAAATTAGAAACCGTTTTTCAATTTATGTTGGACCATCATCAACGAACAATCAAGTTGGAAGAGGTAGCAAAAGTTGCCAATTTGAGCGTCTCTGCTTTCTGTCGTTTTTTCAAACTACGCACTCGAAAAACCTTTTCGCAATTCGTGAATGAATTTCGAATTTCAGTAGCTTGCAAAAAATTATTACTTGATGATTTTTCGATTTCGGAAATTTGCTACGAGGTAGGTTTTACAAACCTATCGAATTTCAATCGGCAGTTTAAAAAAATAACTGGATTTACTCCTTCGCAATATGTGCTGAAGCATCGAATATAAAATTAATATTTTACTCGAATTAATTTCATTTTTGTTCTCATAATACTTGGCACCACAAACTCACCAGATCCCACTTGTAACGCTTCCGAAAATCGTAATTGAATCCGTTGATCATCCGTGCTGAGCACACTATTTCGTTCGAATTCTCCGGTGCCAGTCACTACATATTCACTAACTGTATTTTCTGTTTTGATTTCATCATTAAAAATAAAGCGAAGATTAGCTGGTGTTTTTAATAAAAAATAAGAGGAGTAAGCCGCAAGATCACCTTGCGAATATTGCTTTTTGTGTAATACATTTTTCCAATGCGTTTTCCCATCAGGATGAATTGAAAATACGATCATATCATCAAAATAATAATCAATAATACTTTGATTATTAATCGAAGCTCGTCCCGGACCAATTCCACCTCTTTCCAAAATTCGATTCCTTTCCAATATCATCAAAATCCCTCCATCCAATCGATGCACAATTTCTTGAACATCTAAATCAGCAATTCCTTTTTCAACATCCGCCTTTTTTCCCAATAATTTATCAACCACTTCCTGATCAAATGCTTCAAAAGTAAGCGTATGATTTTGAGGATTACTTGAAGGAATATTCATAAAAAAATAACCATTGGCTCGCCCTCTATTCTTATCAGAATATAATCCAGCTGCGGTCAAACTTTTATTTTTATTATCATAGGAAAAAAGAATATCGTACGTTAAATAACTTTGCATTGGAATGCTAAAAAAAGTGTATTGGTTATCCGCTGTTATTTGATGAATTTCATAAAGATGGTCTTCCCTTTGCATTTTCCTATTTTCTTTTTGCAATACCACAAAGAGATCTCCATCATTGCTCAATACGAATTGCTTGTATTTTTCATAATAAGCCATGTCTTGGGGTTGCAATTTTCTTTCCCAGAGAACTTTCATCGTTTCTAAATCATAGACAAGTGCTTCTAATTTTTTTTGCTCTTTTACATGATAAATCAATATTTTAGTTTTGTCCTCAGATCGAATAATTCTAAAACTTGGAGTCATCATACTAGAATAAACTTTGATTGTTGCGGTATCTAATACATTAGCAGAAGGACTAAATCGACTCAATAGTAAATTTAATTTTCTCTTTTTTCGGCAAGTATAAATAACGGAAAAATCATCTTTGGATGGAACAATTCCTAAAATAGTTGATCGCCTTTTTTCTAGTTCAATTTCCTTCTCCCAAGTAGCATATAAGTCTTCATCAAAAGCTTTGACTTCGAACTCCATTCCTTTGTTATGAAAAATCAAATACTGGTTTTTCATTTTCCCAATGAAATCATACCTGTCATCTGTCCGAACGGTAATCGGATCTGAGACAGTTATACTTTGGGAAAAACAGGACCAACTAAAAATCAGTAAGAGTATTGTTATAAAATTTTTCATATTCAATATTTTTAGAAAAAGAGATTTGGAAAAGTGATGAATTAGGAGTGATAAGTATCTCCTCGTAGGGCTTATCCCCAGGGAAAACGCGCAAGTGCTTTTTGAATATCGATTTAAGAACAAGGACTTAAGATTTGAGAAGTCGATATTCGATATTCGATATTCAAAATTTTCTTACGCGTTTTCCCTGGGGCTTTCCCTCCTAGTTCATCACTTCTACTTTAAGGAAGCTGCCAAAGCATTTAAATCAATTCTTTCCTTTTCAATTTTCAAAGAATCCGCAATTCGCTCAAGTATTTTTACAACATCTGCGGCCTTATCATTGTTCGTAACCACTCCATATAAACTTAATACTCTATCGCCAATTATAAAAGAAATATAATGTTCCTCTTGAACCGTTCGTGGTTTTTGTTCCGTCTCTTGACTGCTTGGTGAGACAAATTGCCAATGAATAAAATCTTTACCAGAAGCATTTTTCCTTACCTCTTTTTTTACCTCAATTTCAAATTTTGTAGCTGATTGGATATAGGCAGCTTCTTTTTCAATGAATTGCGTTAGTTGTTCAATTTCACTCTGCGTGGTATTTTTTTGATCAAAAAATAAGGAAGATGGCTGATTAAATATTTGCACAAAATCACCTTCGACAACAAAGGTTATTTCGTCTGCTTTTCTAGCTTTTACAGATGTGCCTAATATTTTTAACATAAAAAAATCATCCATTTCATTGAAAACTTGCAGGTAACCATCTCCTGTAAAAATAGTTCCGCTGAGGTAATTTTTAGACTCAATTAACTTTCCAAAATCATGTAATTCCTCTTTGATAAGTTGTCCTCTTTTAGTCCAGTTATAAGATTTACCATCAGGTTTATCTTCTCGAAAAGTACCTTCAAAAAACTTCTCTCCATTTTCAAACCATTCGGTTGTCAACCCTTCCTTCATACCATTTTTGAAGTTACTTTCCTTTTTTATTTTTCCTGAAAGAAACCACATTTTCACTAAGCCCTGAGCCAACCCATTCTCAAAATTCACAATTTGATCCACTTGCCCTTGATCAAAATACCATTTGTGCTCGCCTTGTTCTTTTCCATTTTTGAAAATACCTTCAGATTTTTTTTGTCCATTTTTGTACCACTCAATTGCAATACCTTCCACTTTGCCATTGACATAATTTAGTTCCGCTTGTTTTTCACCATCTGGGTACCATTGTTTTTCTTTTCCATTTGGAATACCCATGGTAAAATTTCGCTCTAAAACTTTTTCCCCTTTGTCTGACCACTCTTTTGAAATGCCATGTATCTTACCATCTTTAATCGGCATCTCCATCCTTTTTTTTCCATTGGGAAATTCATCAAAAGCGGTTCCCGAATATGGTTTGATCGTATTAGGTTGAAAATATAACCCTTTGATGACATCTAGCTCATAAAAATTGATGCGCTTTTTTTGTTGAGCTTGAGCTTGAAAAATTAAAAGGTTGGTGAGAATTAAAAGTATCCATTTTTGCATTGTCCGAATTCTTGTTTTTTGATTTTTATTAAATGTACTTTACTAAAACTTCTTTATTGATAATTACGATAAATAAAGTAAAGTGATACCACAATGAAACGAATTTTTTCCTTTTTTTAATATAATCCTCTATTTTCACCGACGAGATTTTTAAACCAAATGGTTATTCTTTTTTATCAAAAAATAATTTTAATCTAACTGAAATAATGAGCAAGAAACAATTGATCGAATGCGTCCCTAATTTTAGTGAAGGACGAGACATGAATATCATCAAACAAATCACCGATGAAATTGAAAGTGTAGATGGTGTAAAGTTATTGGATGTAGATCCAGGAATGGCGACGAATCGAACTGTTGTCACTTTTGTGGGCGAACCCAATCGTGTTATCGAAGCTGCTTATTTAGCCATCAAAAAAGCAAGCGAAATTATTGATATGAGCAAGCAAACTGGCGAGCATCCTCGAATGGGAGCGACTGATGTTTGTCCGCTAATTCCAATTGCCAATATCACCATGGATGAGGTGGTAACTTATGCACATAAGTTAGCGAAGCATGCTGCACAAAATTTAGATATTCCATTCTATATGTACGAAGCTGCAGCCACAAAAAAGGATAGAAAAAATCTAGCCACCATTCGATCAGGTGAGTACGAAGGTCTTCCTGAAAAATTAAAAGATCCACATTGGAAACCAGATTATGGCCCAGCTCATTTTAATCCACGAGCTGGTGCCACAGTCATTGGAGCTCGTGATTTTTTGATTGCTTACAATGTGAATTTGAATACGACTTCGGTGCGTCGAGCCAATTCTGTCGCTTTTGATATTAGAGAAAAAGGACGAGTTAAAAGAAAAGGAGATCCGATCGCAGGTGAAATTATTACAGATAAAAATGGCGAACCGCAAAGAACGAAAGGAATGTGTAAAGGAGTAAAAGCTATCGGTTGGTACATCGAAGAATATGAAATTGCCCAAATTTCAATGAACATCACTAATATAAATCTGACTCCTCTGCATGCTGCTTTTGAAGCAACAAATAAAAGTGCCACCAAACGAGGACTTCGAGTTACTGGTTCTGAATTGGTTGGTTTAGTTCCTTTGAAAGTAATGTTGGATACTGGTAAATATTTTTTGAAAAAGCAAAATCGATCAGTTGGCGTTTCGGAAAAAGAGTTAATCAAAATTGCCGTTAAGAGTTTAGGATTGGATGAGTTAGGAGACTTTGATCCACACAAAAAAATTATTGAATACCAATTAGAAAGTCCTGGCTCGGCACATTTGTTAAACCTAAATTTGAGAGAGTTTGCGAATGAAACTGCTTCTGAAAGTCCAGCTCCTGGGGGAGGTTCTATCTCCGCTTATGTTGGTTCGCTAGGAATTTCACTAGCGACGATGGTTGCTAATCTTTCTTCTCACAAACGTGGATGGGATGATCGCTGGGAAGAGTTTTCAGATTGGGCAGAGCAAGGGCAAATCTTGAAAGATCAATTATTGAAGTTAGTGGATGAAGATACTAATTCCTTCAATGCCATCCTAGATGCCTTCCGTTTACCAAAAGGAACCGCCGCCGAAAAAGCTACTCGTTCGCAAGCCATCCAAGATGCCACTCGCTATGCCATTGAAGTTCCATTTAAAGTAATGGAAACATCTATGCAGACTTTTCCAATCATCAAGGCAATGACGGAAACTGGAAATCCAAATTCAGTTACTGATGCTGCAGTAGGAGCACTCTGTATTAGAGCGGCGGTGCACGGTTCATTTCTAAATGTAAAAATAAACACCAGCGGATTAAAGGATAAGAAGTTTGTAAATGAAGTATTGAAAAAAGGAAAACAGATGATCCAAAAAGCAGATAAAATGGAAAAAGAAATTATGAAAATTACTAATAGTAAAATTTAGTATTTAGAAGAAATGATTTTGTAAGGTGGAAAGATCTCGTTCAATTAGATCAAACAAATTCATTTAAAATAAAAGTACATTTTAAAATAAAAAAATAAAATCAACATGAGATTAATCCTATTAACCGTATTTATTATTATCTCATTTAGCGAAAGTCCTCAAGAAACTAAAACCTATATCAAAGAGCGAACTTTAAAAGAACCTACCGAATAAAATGCTAATAATTTTAAACCATTTAAAATGGAAGTCCCTGGCAATTATGATCCTACGATGATCGAAGCTGGCGATTATTCATTTGGAGTAACTCGAAGTAGATTGTATGTAAATGGTAGCCGAGAAATTGCTGGTTTATATGAAGTCAATAATATCGAGCCTACTAATTATGGATATCGAATTTTATTATTGAATCCAAGAAACCCTTCTAACCGAGGTCACCTAAAAGTTATTTTAAATAAATATGGAGAAGCAGAAGCCGTTGTTTTTAAAAGAGCAAGCAAAGCAGAAGAAATAATTTTTCATTTACCCGACGCTAAAAAAAGTGATTTAAATCAAGAAGAAAAATACTTTACTGATCTTGGAGAAAAGATTGTTGAACATCCTGATAGTTTGTGGGGAGAGCAATTTTTTCCATATATCCGTGTTGACCAAAAAGCTAGTATTCAAGGTAGAATTTATGAAGCAGATAGCACCAGTATTTCTTTTGAAGAAGTGATTACCATTAAGGAAAAAACGAAGAAGAAAAAAAAGAAAAAAGCTAAAAAACCCAAAAAAGAAAAAAAGAAAAAGAAGCGTAAAAAGCGAAAAGAAAAAGTAGAAGAGGAGGAGGAAGAGTGGGGTTCAATAGCTGAAATGAATGCCGAAGCAGAAAAAGTGGAAGAGAAAGAAGAAGAAGTTGAGGAAGAAGTAGCAGAAGAAAAATTACCTGAACCAGTCAAAGAAGAACTCCCTGAAGTCATGGAAGAAGATGAAGCTGCTGCCCCAGCGACTCTGCAATCTGAGGAAGAAGAAGTGGTGGTAAAAAGAAAAATAACCAAAGATTACTATGTTAAAGTAAAAATGATTTCGAAAAAAGAAGATGGTACAATGGAAGAAAAAAACTTTACCTACCCCGTTAAAGGAGTTGAAGAAAGAGAAGATGCCTCTGCCAAAGGAGGGGAAGAACGTTTCCAATTAGCGTTCAAATCGAAGGGTAAAAAAGAACTTTATTTATACTTGAATGGAGACCGAACGGTAAGTTCAATGGAAATAGATGGTGTGAAATATTTGATGCGAGGTCATTAATTTTTTATAAACCACTAAAATAGAAAAGGCTATCAGATGATTCTGATAGCCTTCTCTATTTTAGTAAGCATGGGCCAAATTAATTGCCAGGAATAAGTAAATCTTTCCCTCTTCGGATCATATTACTTTTTAGATTATTAACTTTTTTCAAATCTTCAACGGTTACTTCGTATTTCTTTGCAATATGAGAAAGTGTTTCATTTCTGACCACCTTGTGAGATTTAAGAGGAAGAACTAACTCTTGCCCAATTACAATATCATCACTATTCAAATTATTAACAGCTTTTAATTCACCAACGGTCAAGTCATATCGGTCAGCGATTCTAAAAAGATTTTCTTTCGTATTGACCACATGTTTAGACGTGTAAACCGCACCACCTTTAGCTGTAAATTCTGATGAAGTAGGAATAGCTTTTGGCGCTCCAACCGTGGTTGGTTTTAATTTAATTTCTTGACTTGGTCGAATTGTATTGGAAGCTAAATTGTTCCAGCTTCTTAATTCTTTAGCGGAGAGGTTATATTTTTGACCAATCTCATACAATGTTTCTCCTCCATTCACCACGTGAACATCCTTTTTAGGAATTTCTAAATCTTGTCCTCTTAATATTTTATCGCCTTTAAGTTTATTTACTTTTTTTAACTCATCGACTGAAACGTCATATTGTTTAGCGATTTGATTAAGGTTTTCTTGCGGCAAAACGGTATGCTTTAATGCATTTTGTTGAGCTGAAGAAATAGTTGAAAAACTGATAAATAGAAGTGTGGTTAATACTAGTGAAAGAATTCTCATTTCGTAATTTTTTTAGGTTTGTTTAAAATTAATGTCTGTTTGAAAAATCAAGTTATAGCTTTTTGTTAAAATATCCTTTATTAACGTATTTGATTTTAAAAAAATTTTATCCATCATTTTTACAAAAACAAAAAGCCTCGAACTAATGTCTGAGGCTTCCTCTCCTAACTTTTATATTTTTGTTGTTTTATAATACAGAAGTTTGGACAGGTTCTGTCCATTCACTTTTTCGGCCATCACCTGCAATAGCTCGAATTTTTACAAAAACCTTTTGGTTAGATGGCTTATTAGCAACTTCAAATTTTTGCTTCGTGCTGTAGTCGCCATTAAACCAATTCTCCTGGTCCAAACTCCATTCAAAGCCTACCATTTTACATAAGCCTTTTTGCGATGGATCAATTTTATAATTTACTTCAATACCTCCAGGTTGACCATTTGATTTGGCGGTAAAATCTATCGGTATTAATAATTGAGCACCTGAATGATTCGTATGTTTGGATTGCAAAGGCATCCCTGTTTCAATAAAATAGGTTAAGTCTTTTTTACCAAAAAACTCAATCCCATCAGATAATTCATCTAATGTATTCATGAGTGTGTTTTTGGCTAAATCCTTTTCAGCTATTTTCGTTCTACTCCCATCTTCAGCAGCAGCCAAAGCATTTTCGTAGGTCTCTAAGTTAGCTTTTAGTGTAGTCAATACGTCAATCAAGTTAGCATAAGTTGGGTTGTTTTCCATCTTAAGTAGTACTGATCTTACGAATTGTGGAATATCTCCTTGTCGCATTTTTTTATAAAATGTGCGGAAAATTTTTGCTTTTAAATACATAATAAAATTTGGTTTTGGGAAAAAGATTGCATGCCTTTATCTTTTATAGAGAAGGCTGAGAGCGAACTCATTCCTGTTAATTAAAAAATTAAAAAAAATGGTTATGAAAAAATATTATTAGGAAAGGTATACTAACGGTAGGGCAACTCGTATGCCAAAAATAGTTAATGCAAAATTTACAATAATTAATTTCTAATAGAAAATATCGCTCGGGGCAGATGAATGAATAGGCCACAACATTATATTTACAGTAGTGCTTCTAATTATTTTGAGGATGGAAATGGTATCTTTAATACTGATATTTTAGAGGAGTATTATCGAATGGGGGAGTAAACGTTGGCTTTGTTTAGAAACCTGAGCTTTCTGGAATACGACACACGAGCCGGGAGGCTCTGCGCGAGCGGTTAATGTGGGAAGGTAACCTTTCTGATAAAATTGATTATTTTCACTTAAATACTGACTTTCTTCAATCTGGTATTTACTTTTATCAATTATATTCCAAAGGAAAACCTACCTACTTAAATGCAGGCAAACTAATCATTCAAAAACGATAATTGAAAAACAAAGCTCTACCCTTATGTTTAATATAAGGGTAGAGTTCAATAAATATTTTATGAAAACATTATTTACAATAATATTTCTATTAAGTTTTACCTTTTCATACGGACAATATGGCTTCAATCAAACTTATGAAATGAATTCACCTGGCTCTGCTTTTCATAATGTAATTTGGGATGGAGAGCATATTGTTGTTGCAGGGACTGCTAAAATAGATAGTCTTGACCAATGGGGATTACTGTTTGCACAATTGGATACGTCTGGTCATGTAGTCAATAAAAAAATATATGTTGATAGCCTTGGAGATAATTATACCTTTGGTCCCAATTACTCAATTATTAACACCTCTGATGATGGATATGCTATCGTAGGTAGTTTTTGGGATAGAGAATGGGGATTTATGGCTAAACTGGATGCTCAAGGAGAATTTGAGTTTTTGCAAGAATATCCAGACACTACATCTTTGATATTAACTACTTTTTTTAAAAAGATAATAGAATTACCTGATGGGTACTTAATAGCTGGAATAAAGCAAATAGAAGATTATTCTAAAAAAGCCTTTATCTTAAAAACAGATTTACAAGGGAATCAATTATGGGAAAAAAAATATGGAATAGCAGGAATAAATAACTCTATTGGTTCTATTCAATATATTGATAATAATACAGTCATGGTCAACTCAAGCAAAAGCGACATAGACTCACCATACTCTCTTAATGAGGATTGGTGGCAAGGATGGATATTTGGAATTGATTCCCTAGGGAATATTAAGTGGGAATGGGAAAGTGAAATAAACGAAGAAACATTAGGAAGTGGCTTAATAAAAAATGAAGATAATGAATATATATATACTACTAGTCAATTATTAATTCCGAATATATTCACCGTAGAAATTCAAAGGAAAGTGGTCAAACGAGATAGTAACTTTAACTTATTATGGTCTTTAGATATTAATCCATTCCCTGCACCACTTATAAACACCATGGACATTACTCCCACAGGAGATGGACATTATGCGGTGGTAGGAAACTGGAATACTATGGATAGTTCAAATACCATGCTTGATTATGGCTGGACAGGTGGTTGTATTGTAAAGTTTACAGAAGATGGTGAAAAATTATGGAGTGTTTGTGATACGATTGCCAACACAAATGAATATAATTTTTCTAATAGTTCACAAGCTTTTAGAGGGATTACTTCTCTACCAAGTGGAAGTATTATCGCAGCAGGGGTTGTAAATAGATATGATAATACTGCTCAATTTTGGAGAAGTATTGGCTGGCTTTATAAAGTAACTGCTGATGGTTGTTTGGATACTTTGTGTAATTTATCAACAGCACTTTTTTCTCCACCAACATTATCTACTGAAATTAAGGTATTTCCAAACCCAACAGAAGGCTTAATTCATCTGGAAATACCAGAGGACTATAAAAACTCCTTTCTTCAGGTGTATAATATACAAGGACAAGAAGTCTATCAAAATAATGAAGTATCTGTCGGTAAAACTCAACTGGATATGAGTTTTTTAAAATCAGGTATTTATTTTATTAAAATAATGGGTGAAAGGAATCAGCATTTTTCGACGGTTAAGTTTGTCAAAAAATAATATTCAGGTATCGGATTCCTTTGAGGAATCCGATACCTACATTTTTCAAACCCGAAAAACTTCTCCGACGCAAGCGAAAAAATATTTCCAACCTGAAAAACTTCTTATACGCAATAGAAAACATTTTACCAACCGCAAAAAATACTCAGAAGCACTCTATAACATTTT
>CAYGRM010000031.1:0-30105 GCA_964352225.1 uncultured Saprospiraceae bacterium
CCTTTAGGGGTCGGGGGTTGAAACAAGAGTCCTCATCTATTCGTTGTACATATTACGATTTTAAAGTGAAGAACAAAAACAATTAAAATGGACATATCGGTTGTAGTACCATTATTTAATGAAGACGAATCTTTGACGGAACTTGAAGCTTGGATTCGGAAAGTGATGCAAGAAAATAATTTCAGCTATGAAATTATGATGGTAGATGATGGTAGTACTGATAACTCATGGAAAGTCGTTCAAGGCCTTTCCGAACTCAATCCAAATGTCAAAGGCATAAAATTTCGAAGAAATTATGGAAAATCTGCGGCATTGCATACTGGCTTTCAAGCGGTGCAAGGTGATGTAGTCATCACGATGGATGCAGACTTACAAGATAGTCCTGACGAAATTCCAGCACTCTTTCGAATGATCAAAGAAGATAAATTCGACTTAGTTTCCGGTTGGAAAAAGAAACGACACGACCCACTTTCTAAAACAATTCCTACCAAATTATATAATGGAGTTACCCGCATGATGACTGGGATAAAATTGCACGACATGAATTGCGGACTAAAAGCCTACCGTAAAGAAGTCGTAAAAACGGTCGAAGTTTACGGAGAAATGCATCGCTATATTCCTGTCATGGCTAAGTGGGCTGGTTTTAAAAATATAGGTGAAAAAGTTGTGGCACATCAAGCTCGAAAATTTGGAGTAACCAAATTTGGTGGCTTAGAAAGATTTATACGTGGGCCGTTGGATTTATTGTCGATAGTATTTGTTGGGAAATTTGGAAAACGGCCGATGCACTTTTTTGGAAGCATGGGGGCGATCATGTTTACATTGGGTTTCGGATTGTTTTTTACTTTAGGGGCTCGAAAAGTGTGGAATTTAATCTATGATATTCCAGCTAAAAATATTGCAGATATTTCTTGGTTTTATGTAGGATTGACTGCCATGATTTTAGGAACACTTTTGTTTTGTACTGGATTTTTAGCGGAACTCGTTTCTCGAAATTCTCCTAATCGAAATGCGTATTTGATTGAAACTAAACTTGGGATTCAAGAAAATGAGAATGTTCATTCTTAATTCTACCTTCCAATAAAAACGGATGAAGAACGAATAAATGAGTGAGAAAAAGAAAATAGTCATCATTGGTCCAGCACATCCACTTCGAGGAGGAATTGCCGTTTTCAACGAACGATTAGCGGAAGTTTTACAAGCTGATGGATATGAGGTAATTATCTACTCATTTAGTTTACAATATCCCAATTTTTTATTTCCAGGGAAAACCCAATACTCCGAAGACGCCCCACCCACTCAACTCAATATTCAAGTAAAAGTCAATTCTGTCAATCCATTTAATTGGATAAAAATAGGTCGAGAAATTCAACAAATAAAACCCGATATCGTGATCGGTAGATTTTGGTTGCCCTTCATGGGGCCATGTTTAGGGACTATCCTTCGAATCATAAAAAGGAATAAAAAAACTAGAATCATCGGTTTTGTTGATAATATCATTCCACATGAAAAACGTCCCGGTGATTATATTTTTGCAAAATATTTTGTTGGAGCATGTGATACTTTTTTAGTGATGTCAAAATCTGTGGAAGCGCAACTTCGAACGTTTACCCAACAAAAACCAATCGCCTTAGCAGAGCATCCCATCTCTGATAATTTTGGAAAAGCGGTGAGTTATGAGACTGCTTTAGATCATCTCAAATTGTCAAAAGATTTTCGATACTTGTTATTTTTTGGATTTATTCGAGACTACAAAGGACTGGATTTATTGCTCGAAGCAATGGCCGATGAACGTGTTCGTAAATTAAAAGTAAAGTTAATTGTAGCAGGAGAATATTATTCAAATGAAGAAAAATATCAAACTCAAATTAATTCGCTAAATATTGATAGTCAGTTAGTTATGAGTACAAAATTCATTTCTAATGATGAAGTTAAATACTATTTTTGCGCAGCTGATCTGATTACTCAACCTTACAAAACCGCTACCCAAAGCGGTGTTTCAAGCCTTGGATATTTTTTTGAAAAACCCATGTTGGTTACAAAAGTTGGTGGTCTACCCGAAATCGTTCAGCATGATAAAGCTGGTTATGTAGTCGATGTGAATCCAAAAGCAATTGCCGATGCCATCGTTGATTTTTATGAAAATAATAGAAGTGAAGAATTTGTAGCTCAAGTGAAAATTGATAAAAAAATGTTCTCTTGGGAAGCAATGGTTGAAGCATTAGAGTCCCTCGTAAAGTAAAAAATCAATCCTAAAATAATCTCGATTTATCTCTTTTTGAATTACTTTTGAGCTATGAATTCAAGAATCAAAGAGATCATTTCTCAAAGTATTAAAGTCAAACAAGACATTCTCAATAATGAAGAATTATTGGAAAGGACTCAACGAGTTGCAGACGTTTGTATTCATGCTTTGCAGCGAGGAAATAAAATTCTTTTTTGTGGAAATGGAGGAAGTGCTGCTGACGCCCAACATTTGGCAGCTGAACTTTCTGGTCGATTTTATTTAGATCGAGAACCCTATTTTGCAGAAGCCCTTCATGTCAATACTTCTTACCTCACCGCAGTCGCCAATGATTATTCTTTCGAAGAAGTTTATCGAAGAATCGTAAAATCGAAAGGACGGAAAGGAGATGTTTTAATTTCTTTGTCTACTTCTGGAAATTCAAAAAATATAATTTTGGCAATGGAAGCTGCTCAAAAATTAGAAATGATCAATGTTGCGATGTCTGGCAAAACTGGTGGAGAAATGAAAAGCTATGCAGATTATTTATTGAATGTGCCTTCCACAGATACCCCTCGAATTCAAGAAGCTCATATTTTGATTGGACATATTTTTTGTGAGTTGATTGAGCAAGAAATGGAAGCCTAGCCAATTTATCACAAAATGATTACCAATAATTTTACCTCCAAAATATCTCGTTTTCAAGATGTGGTATTTTTTATTTTAGCGGCGGGTTTAATTATTTACACTTCTTCACGAGCTGTTCTGCTCGGTTTGACTTGCGACGAAGCAAGTACTTATTTTAGTCATGTTCCTAATTCTATCTGGTCATGTTTTTTTTCAGAATCATGCTGGAGTGATGCGAATAATCATTTGCTAAATACCTTCTTGATGCAGTTGTCGATAGGAATATTTGGTACTTCAGAATTGACATTACGGCTACCAAACTTGTTAGGGCATTTGGTTTATTTAATTTTTTCCATTCGCTTAGTTAGAAGATATTCAGATAATTTTTGGGTAAGGTTGGCAGGTTTTTCTTTGTTAAATTTAAATCCATTTTTACTTGAATTTTTTTCTTTAGCAAGAGGATATGGTCTAGGAGTAGGGTGGATGATGATGAGTATTTATTTTTTGATTCGATGGGTAGAAAGTGGAAAATTGAAATTGGGAATATATTGTTATGTAGGGGCATTTTTAGCCGTTTTAAGTAATTTTATTTTCCTCAATTATTGGGCAAGTGCTACTGCGGTTTTTGGGTTTTTTCTTTTGGTAAAATATTTTTCTCAAAAAAATGAAAGACCTGAGATTAGTTTTTTAAAATCATTTGGACTTCCAATTTTCGCATCACTCAGTCTTTTTATTTTAATAAAAAATCCCATTCAGTTTTTGCAATCAAAAGGGGAATTCGTTTATGGAACTGAAAGTTTGGCTGATAGTTATATTGGAATGATTAAAGCGAGTTTGATGAGTCAGGGTTATCTAAATCCTTACACCACCAATATTTTTGTTTTAATATCCTTGTGTTTATTGGGTTTTTCGATGTTTTTTGGAGTTTTTAATTTTTTAAAAAATAGGAAAAACACCTTTTTTAAAATTCATTTTGCTGGAATTAGTTTGATGGTTATCATGATCTTAGCCATGATCGTTCAGTATTATTTATTGGATGTAAAATATTTGGTAGGAAGAAAATCGACGATGCTTTTCCCTTTTTTTGGAATGAGTGTGTACTTGTTGTTAGAATTTTTACTTCGAGGAAAAAGTAAAAATTGGACGATTGGTTTTGCTATTTTGATTACTGCTTTTTCTGTTAATCATTTTTATCGAACGTTCGATTTGAAAGAAACGGTGGAGTGGGACTATGATGCTTACACAAAAGATATGATTCTATATTTGGATAAAAATATTTTAGAAAATGAAAAAATAGAATTAGGTGTTTTTTGGATTTATGGGCCAGCGAGTGAGTTTTATCAAATGCATTTTTCGATTGGAAAAATAGAGAAGGTAACTCGTTTGGATGAAGAATATTTTGATAGGTTAGGAGATTTTAATTTCATTTATGTTCGGAGAGATCAGGTGGAGATGATGGAAAAGGAATTTATTTTGGAAAAGGAATTTGGGACTGCTGGAGTTTTAATGAAAGCTAATAAGTAGCTGGACTCTCCCGAGTCCAGTATTACATTATTAAGTAGCGAGACTCTCCCGAGTCCAGTTCTACGAAGGTTTTTGTTTAACAATTTAATACGGGACTCGGGAGAGTCCCGCAACTTAATAATGTAATATGGTATTTGGGAGAATTCCGCTATGGGGCGTATTTTAGAAAATCTTTATGAATGTAATTCCACTTCCAATCTTGCCAATTTTTTGTTAAGTTGACGACGACTGGATTTAATAAGTTATATTGGATATAATAATTAAGCTCTTCTTCATTTCGAATAATGTGGTCAAAACTTTCATATTGCCAAAATTTATTTCCTGTTTGTTTTAACTCGCGATTGATCTGTTTGGCTGAATACTTTTTGATAGATCCCATAATTTCATGTAATTCCATTTGTAGTTTATATATTAATAAATGCACATGATTTGACATGATGGTATAGTTGATAATGACGTATCGTTTTTCGTTGAAAAACATAATTGCATCTGCTACAATATTTGCAAAATTATTTTTTGCAAGGTGGTGTGGTCCAGAGCTTGAGT
Source organism: uncultured Saprospiraceae bacterium (assembly GCA_964352225.1). Lineage (GTDB taxonomy): Bacteria > Bacteroidota > Bacteroidia > Chitinophagales > Saprospiraceae > CAJQQY01. The sequence continues at coordinate 4,922 of CAYGRM010000031.1, forward strand.
TGTTTAACAGGTGGTCAAATTTTCCAAAATATAAATGGCGCATTTTTTTTAACTCTAGTTTTGTTTTGTGTTCGGTGAGCCCTTTTTTTAGGAGTTTATTTTTTTGAAGCTCTTGCTCTTCTTTTAATTTTTGAATTACAGATTTGGGAAGTGAACCTTGGAGCCGAAAAGTAACAAAATAGATGGCATTTTCCCATTGCCAATGAGGTAAGTCATTTTTATATATTCTTTTTTTTGGGGTGTAAGAGGTGTGGTTTTCCATAGTTTTTTGATGTTTTGTTTTTGAAAATTAGAGATATATCTTTGCTTTTTTCAATATTGTTATTTCTTATATTTTTGGGAATGTTTTGTGTTGTGGTGTGGATGTTTTTGTAGAGGTGGATTTATTTTTTTTTATACTGGACTCGGGAGAGTCTCGCTACTGGTAAATTATTTTACATGAATTGGACACTTTTTTTAGATCGTGATGGAGTAATTAATCGAAGACTTCCAGATACTTATGTGAAGCGTTGGGAAGATTTTGAATTTACTTTCAGAGCAAAGGAGGCGATTAAAATTTTTGGAAAATATTTTGGAACCATCGTTGTCGTGACGAATCAGCAATGTATTGGGAAGAAAGAATTAACCGTTGCTGAGTTGGATCTAATTCATTCAAATATGATAAAAGAAATCGAATCAGCAGGTGGATTTATTGATAAGGTTTACTATTGTCCAAACTTGAAATCCGACAATGCACCATGCCGAAAACCAAATCCAGGGATGGGATGGCAAGCAAAAAGAGATTTTCCAAAAATAAATTTTCAAGAATCTATCATGGTTGGCGATTCTTTTTCAGATATGGAATTTGGTTGGCAGCTAGGCACTAAAACAGTTTTTATTGAAGGGAAAGAAGAGGAGACGGAACGAACGAGACAGATTCCAGTAGATGGACGGTTTGAAAACTTATGGCAATTAGCGGAATATTTAGAGTCACCAGAGGCAGATTTAATTACGTTTTAATCTGACTGGCTTATATGATTAAAAATCATAACTTGTTGATAGTCAGAGTGTAAAGTTTAATTTTTTGGCGTAATCATTGTTTTTAGTAAAAATAATTTACTTGAATTATTTTTATTAACAACATATATCCTAATGAAAAATTTAATCTTCACCACTTGCTTGGTCTTAGCAATGATGAGCAATTTATTTGCTCAAAACAATTCACCAGCATTCGCAAATTCTTCTAACTCCAACAAAGCAGAATCTCAATTTGAAGGGCAACAACCCATGCCTTTCCAAGCATTTGACATGAATGGAAATACCCATTTTTTGCCAGAGTACCGAGGCAAAGTAGTAGTCATTGCTTTTTGGGCAACTGGCGACGAAACGTCTCGTCAACAAATCAAAAGTTTGAATCGGGTCAAGCAAGAATTTTCCTCAGAGGAAGTTGCAGTTATTTCTTTTGCCGAAGAAGACAAATCGGATTTAGTTTCTTTTTTGAAAAATAATAAAATTGAATATCCTGTGATTCCAAATTCAAGACCGCTTGGAGAAATCGGATACGGAGGAGATTTAGGAACATCTCGTATTTTTATCGTGGATAAAGCCGGAGTTGTTCAAAAAGTAATTATTACTGAAAATGAAGAAGAGATGGGAACTTATCAAACGATGAAACCAATCATTAAAGATTTGATGAAATAGAGATTGAAATAAAAAAATTAGAATAGTTATAAAAAAAGGCTGCAACTTAAAATTGCAGCCTTTTCTCTTTGTTATATTTTAAAAAGGTGTCCCATCAAATCTACTTTGGTTTTGAGGTAACCACGATTTTCTTTTTTGGGAGGAATGATGAGCGGAATTCTCTTTTCTACCTTGATGATTGAATTATCAATCGCTTCAATTTTATCAGGATTATTCGTTAAAAGGTTGATTTTTTTGATGCCCAAATCTTTCATAATTTCAATCGCTATATCATAATGGCGAGCATCTACTTCTAATCCTAAATGGGTATTGGCATCCGCAGTATTGACTCCGGTATCTTGAATTTGGTATGCTTTAAGTTTATTAATTAAACCAATTCCTCGGCCTTCTTGTCGGAGGTAAATTATCACCCCACCTTGTTCGGCAGCTAATTTCATAGAGGTATCCAACTGCTCTCCACATTCACAACGATGAGAATGAAAAAGGTCACCTGTCATACACTCAGAATGAATTCGTAAAAGGATTGTTTTAGAATTGTCAAAATCTTCATGAACCATTGCCAAATGTGGCATTCTATCGTCTTCATGATCTGCGAAAGCAATCATGTTGAAATTTCCCCAATCGGTAGGCAGCACCGCTTCTGCTTGTCTTTTCATGTTTCTTTTTTCCAAATTTTTAATAACACAAATATAAACATCTTCAAGATAGAAAGGTTGTAAAATGCCCAAGGAATGGTACATTAATAAATGACGCTTCTTGGGTCGCTTATTTTTTTTCTAGTTTTTGCTTTGAAAGCATGAGTTTATCTAGATAAATGATTGATTTCAAAGTAAAAAATAGGAATAAAAGAAGCAGCCAAGAAGGGTCATTTATTATTGAACCATTCCTAAGTGTTATCAGATCTTTTGAAATCAGCAGAATAAAACCAATTGGTATTAAATAACTTCTCTTCCATGGTATAATTATTGTTTTTAATCTAATGAATGTGAAGAGGCAAATTTTACTTTTTGCCATTTCCTTATAAATGCTTCACAATTTATACCAATACTTACCAACTTTATCCTTCTTAATTTTTAATGCAATCATTAGAAATAAATTTTTTGTAAAAACTTACTAGCTGATTAAGTGGCTGATTATCAGGTGATTAGAGCTTGTTGCAGAAATTTTTTTTTAATTTTTCTCAAAAAAAAGAAAGAAATCTAGTGTGATATTTTAATAAAAATATTGCGCCTTTTATAGGAATCATATTTCCTTTTTAATCCATACTCAAGCATTTATCTAAGACTTTGTTAACTAATTTTAGCAATACGCAATGAATCAAATAAGATTTTTTAAAATGTTTTTCATGAAAAGCAAAATATTTTCCACTACAGCATTGCTCGTAGGAGGAATATCCTTATTTGGGTTCTTTTCTTTTTCAGATACTTCAAGTAGTTCAACGGATACCTCTTTTTCAAAAAAGGAATTTGACTCATATGCTAGTCTTCCACTTTTCACTTATGATGATCCCGCCTGCAATTGGGTGAATAATGACGAATTCGATAACGGCACCAACGATTGGACTGTTTATGCCCAATCAGGAAGTAGTGCTACTTGGAGTGTTAATAGTTCTAGCCAGCTCTCAGGAACTAACTCTGCTTATATCAATATAACTAGTGCTTCTGGTACAGATTGGCACGTGGAGTTTAATCAGGCTGGGCATTCCATAGTTTCTGGTACTGATTATTCTTTTCGTTTTGACGCCAAAGCTGATGCCAATAGAGTGATGACGGTAATCATTCAACAAAATGCTTCTCCCTATACAATTTATCATACTGAGAATATTAACTTAACCACTACTGCTACGGAGTATGGGCCATTTACGTTTACTGCTCCTGCTTCATATGCTGATACCCGGATTTTATTTAGGTTAGGAACATCTACTACTAATGTCTATATAGATGATGTGATATTTGGAGAGGAGAGTTGTTTTACGAGTGGAGGTGGTTCTACAACGATAAGTAGTCAAATAAGTAGCAGCTCAGATGATGCAGAAGAAGAAGGCCCAGATGGATCAGCTCCAGGATCAATATATACTACAAGCTCCGATTTAGAGTTAGTATATGATCCTAATTCTAGTCAAGGAACTCAAATTGTAGGAATGAGATTTAATAATCTTAATATTCCACAAGGAGCAGTAATTAGTGATGCTTATATTACTTTCACCTCTGATGATCCAGATGGAGGGAATCCTTCTAATAGCAGTTCAACTACCGTATCCATTGCGGGGCAGGATGTTGATAATGCCTTAACATTTTCTACTTCATCCAATAATATCAGTTCAAGAACAACAACTAGTGCTTCGGTCAATTGGTCACCTTCCTCCTGGACAACAGGGACAACTTATAATACTCCATCTTTGGCTACTATTGTAAAAGAAATAGTTGATCGACCCGGTTGGTCTAGTGGAAATAGTATGGCGATGATTATTAACGGAAGTAATATTGGGGGAAGGGTCGCCCATTCCTATGATGGAGTGCCTGCTAGTGCCCCCGTTTTATATGTGACCTATTCATCAGGTGACTATACTATTTCTGGAAAAGTTTTTAAAGATAATAATACCAATGCGGTTAATGATGGCGGTGATGTTGGTGAACAGGGAGTGACTGTTCGTCTTTACCAAGATAATAATCAGGATGGTTTGGTCGATGCAGGAGACACAGAAGTTCAAACTACCACGACTGATATTAATGGTAATTATTCTTTTAGCTATGGTTCTTATAGTGGATCGATTTCGCAGAGTAGTGATGACGCAGTTGAAAAGGGCAATAATGATGTTTTAATAAATGGAAATGAAGTCAAATTCAAAGATGATAGTAATAATGATTGGAATGGATTACGATTTAACAATATTACCATTCCTGCAGGTGCTACGGTGACGAGTGCCTATCTCTATTTAACTTCCACCGATAGCAGATCTAATACTCCGGTTGATATTACAGTATATGGTCAGGACGGTACTTCAAGTCCTGCTACCTTTGCCGAAGTAAGTAGTAATCTTACTAGTAGATCAACAACAACTGCCAATGAATTGTGGGCATTGGGAACCTGGACATCAGACACAGAAACTCAATCGCCGAATTTAAGCTCTATTGTTCAAGAGATCGTTAGTGATCAATCAGGTTTATCAAATGGCTCAATTGCTTTTTTATTAGAAGGTATCAATTCACAAGAACGAAGAGCTTATTCTTGGGATAACGATCCCAACTTTGCTCCCCGACTAGAAATCACTTATACCCTTCCAGCTACTCAGTACTTTGTAATGGAGGTAGATCCAACTACTTTTGCGGTAGATTATGAATTTACTACTGACAATGTAGAAACCGCCGTTTTTAGTGCTGCTGGGGCAGATACAGGAAATGATTTTGGATTCTTCGGAACAAATTCCATCAAAGGAAAAGTCTTTGAGGATATGAATAATAGTGCTACTTATGATGCAGGTGACAACGGGCAAAGTGGTGCTACCGTAATATTGTACGAAGATATTGATCAAGATGGAACGGTGAGTGCTGGTGATAATCAAATACAAACTTCCATAACTGATGGTAACGGAGATTATAATTTTTATATTGATAATACATATTCAGGAACTTTCTCAGGAAATATTACTCAAAGCAGCGATGATGCTGTCGAACAAAACAATAACGATGTAACGATCAATAGTACGACAGTCAAATTTAAAGATGATAGTAATAATGATTGGAATGGGTTGCGATTTAATGGAATTACTATTCCCTCAAGTGCTACAATTACAAGTGCCTATCTTTATTTAACTTCTACAGATAGCAGATCTAATACGCCTGCTGATATTACTATTTATGGTCAGGACGGTACTTCTACTCCTTCTACATTTGCTGCTTCAAGTGGTAATCTTACCAGTAGATCAAGAACGACAGCAAATGTATTATGGTCATTGGGCATCTGGACTACGGATACTGAATCGCAATCACCAGATTTGAGTTCTATTGTTCAAGAGATTATTAATGACCAATCAGGTTTGTCGAATGGATCCATTGCTTTCCTATTGGAAGGGATTAATTCACAAGAGCGAAGAGGGTATTCATGGGATAATGATCCAACCTTTGCTCCAAGATTAGTGATTAATTATACGGTATCTACTCCCAATTATTATGTCACCGAAGTAGATGTAAGTACACTCCCATCAGGATACTTTTTTACTACAGATAATGTGGAGACGGCAGTATTTAGTGCGGCTGGTAATGATTCAAGTAATGATTTTGGATTCTTAACTGCCGAGATTTGTAACGATGGTATCGATAATGATGGAGATGGTCTGATCGATTGCGCTGACCCGGATTGTTTTGCCAATGATCATGATGGTGATTTAATCTGTGATATATTTGATTTGGATGATGATAATGATGGACTTTTAGACACAGAAGAAAACTGCTCATACGAGTCCAGGTCCGGGGTTGACTTAAACGTAAATTGTTCAGGAGCTTGTGGGACTTTTGAATCGCCTAGGTTCAATGATTTATTTAAAACTGTAGATAACAATCCATTCACTATTATTGCCACTAAAACGGTAGTAGAAGCTATCGCTGGAGATGAGGTGACTATTCGTTTTGAAGGCATTTCTGATGAACTTCCAAATCCTGCTTTTGGTAATGACCAAGTGACCATAGCCCTCGGAAGTACTATTCTATTTGACGGCTCGGTAACAGATTACGGAAACATATATGGAGATTATAATGGAGAGTCCATATTTAATACTACTGCTCCTTCAAATGCACCTGATTTTACCATCACTTATGTAAGAAGTAATTTTGATTCGGTTTTGGACCCATTTGTGGGACACTTCACTTATTGGGTAGCTTGCGATACAGATGGAGATGGTATTCCAGACAAAAATGACTCAGATTCCGATAATGATGGCTGTCCCGATGCCTTAGAGGGTGATGGAGGTTTCACCTATGCCGATATTCAAAATGATTCATTGACAGGAGGAGTCGATGCTGACGGAGTGCCTGTAGTTGCAGGAGGTGGGCAAGGTATTGGAACATCTAAAGATGACACCCAGCAAGCTTCTATTTGCAGTCCTTGTGATCCGGGGAACCCTTCCTATACTGATAATGATGGGGATTCTATTGGAGATATCTGCGATCTGGATGATGATAATGATGGAATTCCTGATTTGGAGGAATCAGGACTATCTACAATATGTCCTTCCGTAGGAGGAACTGATTTTCCTTCTTTTGACTATACTAATTGTGCTACTATTCCGGGAGGACATCTCTTTACGAATATTGGAACATTTAATGGAACGGCAATCGATATGACCGTAACTAATCTCACGGGAATTACCTTGGATTGTGGTGGAGCTAATGGATGTAACGCTGGAGATAGTGGGTTTTCCTTATTAAGTACGAATAACGGCGAGATGGCTACATTCAGCTTTTTTGAGAGTGGCACTTCCAATCCCGTATCGGTTAATTGGTCATTGTTTTTGGATGATTTCGATGCACCAGAAGGTATTCGTGTTGATTCCAGTAATTTGTTTTCTTATATTTTGAATTCGACTAACGGTACCGTAGTCTCCAACGTAGGAGGACAAGTAGATTTTCAAAGCAACGATAATAATGAAGATGATCTGCAGTTATTTTTTGTGAATGTTCAATCTTTAGATCTGGAATTTTCGCATACTTCGGGATCGATGAATAGAAATGTCTGTTTCTCAAGTACTATTGGGTACACTCCAAATAATCCTGTCTGCTCATCTTATCAGATAGTCGGTGTGGATTCTGATGGGGATGGAGTTTTTAATCATTTAGATCTCGACAGCGACAATGATGGGATTTTCGATGTTGATGAAGCGGGACACGCTGCCGCAGATATCAATGATGATGGCATCATAGATGGTGCTGCGAGTTTATTTGGTACCAATGGATTATTTGATGCGTTGGAAACAAGTGCGGATAGTGATGTCATTAATTATACTATTTCAGATAGTGAATCTACTCCTGATGGTACTTATGATGTTTATGAAATAGACTCCGATGGAGATGGCTGTAATGATACTGATGAAGAAAATATTTCTGATGCAGATAGTGATGGGATTGCTGGAACAGGTGTTCCAACGGTAGATGCCAATGGATTGGTGACTTCGATAACGTATGCTTCTCCTACTAATAATTTTTGGCAAAATGCAAATTATGTTTCCTCAACTTGTGATACCGATAATGATAATATCAATCCGACTGTAGATATAGATGATGATAATGATGGGATACCTGACCTTGATGAATGTAATGGAACATTCGCTTTGGATGGAGCACATACGGCTAGTACTTATACTACTACCCAATTGAACACCACTACGCCAGATGGACTTCAGTTTAATCTGGCGTTAGAAAATGGAATCACTTTCAATACGGCAACAGGGCCAGGATTAAGCAACTTTAACGGAGGTCCCCCTGCACCTTATAATGGTTCTCAAACTCACCTTTGGATAGAAATAAATACAGATAAAGATGTTGATGATCATGGTACTATGACGATTACTTTTCCAGGAATGGTAGTTAATCCGACGATTAATCTTGGAGGGATAAGTGCTCATACGACATCACCCGATTGGAGTTTGAGTTTAATCAGCCTGAACCCTGAAGTTACTATGAACCTTCTTTATTCGGATCCAGATTTTCATATTTCTGGAGATACGATTCGATCTAATCAAACCTCATCCTACAATGGTAATGGTCTGATTGAATTTACAGGGATTGTTCAACAATTAACATTTCAGATAGGACATTTTTCCAATACCGCGCAGGATGGGCCAGTAAGATTTGCAACTAACGTAGGCTATACCCTATGCGATGATATTGATAATGACGGTGTAGCGAGTATGTACGATTTAGATTCCGATAATGATGGAATTTTTGATGTGGATGAGTCAGGTCATGGTTCTGTAGATGCGAACAAGGATGGAATCATTGATGGTGCTGCCAGTTTATTTGGAACAAATGGATTATTCGATGCACTCGAAACTAGTGCGGATAATGGTATTTTAAATTACACTATCGCAGATAGTGAGTCATCTCCCGATGGCATTTATGATGCTTATGAAATAGATGCAGATGGAGACGGCTGTAATGATACGGATGAGGAAGGAGTTTCTGATGCAGATGGTGATGGTCTTGCTGGAACGGGAGTTCCGACGGTAGATATGAATGGATTGGTGACTTCGATTACCTATGCTTCGCCAACGAATAATTTTTGGCAGAATTCTACAATTGGTGTTTGTTTGCCGGAGCTTTGTGCAGATGGTATAGATAATGATGCAGATGGATTAGTTGATTGTGAAGATCCAGATTGTTATTTAACAGTAAATTCTGGAGATACCGATAATGACGGTGATGGGATTGGAGATACTTGTGACTTGGATGATGATAATGATGGAATACCAGATGTAGATGAGTGTATGCTCGCTTCATACCCATCTTCATCATCTACGATTTCAATGGGCTTTTTTGGATCTAGTTCTATGCAATTCGGGAGTTTATGCAATCCATCATCTACCTACAATATATCTGATGAAGTAGAACTTAATGTGATAGATAATGGGAGCTCATTTAGTCCCAATACGGTGGTCATAGAAATTGAGGAGCGTGTTTCTGGGGTATTTACTCCCATTACTAATGTATTTCTTGAAGATTTAATAGGTGTATATACACACTCAGTTGTAAACGGCAATGTGGACAGGATTAGGCTTATTTTGAACAGTACCACGGTGATGGGGGAAAGTTATGATATAACTGTTACGGCAACCTGCTCTACCTGTAGAGATACTGATCAAGACGGAATCATCAACAGCTTGGATTTAGATTCGGATAATGATGGCATCTTTGACGTGGATGAAGCTGGGCATAGTGCAGCAGATGCCAACTATGATGGAATCATAGACGGCGCAGCAAGTTTATTTGGTTCAAATGGATTGTTTGATGCGTTGGAAACGGTAGCAGATAATAGCATTTTAAATTACACCATCGCAGATAGCGAGACGGCTCCCGATGGAACTTATGATGCTTATGAATTAGACTCAGATGGCGATGGCTGTAACGATACTGACGAAGAAGGAATTTCAGATACGGATAGTGATGGGTTGGGAGGAGTAGGTGTACCTACGGTAGATGCTAATGGATTGGTGACTTCGATTACCTATGCAGCACCTGCGAATAATAATTGGCAAAATCCTGTATTGATTGGTTGCTCAGAAATTTGTAATGATGGTATCGATAATGATGGGGATGGGGATATTGATTGTGATGACTCTGATTGTTCAAATATAACACTTTCAAATGTGACTGTAAGTTCATGTATAGATCAACCACTTAGAGATGTAGCAACTGTATCAATGGATTTAACTTGGGTGAACGCTCCAGCAAGTGACACTATTGAGGTTAGTATTGGTGATAAAACGGAATATATTTTTGTTGCAGCGGGAGCAACCTCTCCTCAAAGCATTCAGTTTATAACCATTGCTGATGGATCAATTAATAATAATATTATTGCAAAGTGGCGTAATAACAATTCTTTTTGCCCAGATACTTTAACCTTTAATTCACCAACAGCATGTTCAAATGATAGTATATCATGTAACATCCTTTACTTCTGTGGATTGACCAAACCAGCAGACGGTGATGCTTGGGATCATGGCTTAATGAACTATTTGGACGAAGTAAATGGAGTAGAGTCAGTAGTACCAGTTTTAGCAAAACCTGATGGTTCAGGAATGGGTACTTATGATCCTAATAGTCCTTCTACTCCGTTATTAGTTTCTTTATCTGATTACGATATGATCTTTATATCATCAACTACAGAAGGTCAGGTGGCCTCAGACTTGATTGATTCTTTGAAAAATTATAGTGGTAGTATTCTAAATAATAATTATTTAATAATTGATGATCTTGGTATGTCAGCCTCTGCTGCTGGATATAATTTCCAAACTAATGCTTATACGGACAATACTACTTCAGTAGAGATTTATAACTATGATAATATTGCACCATCTTTTAATTATGTTTTTACAAGGGGAGATTATTTAGCAAATGCAGACAGTTATCTTTGGATGTTTTCGGGTAATCAAGCAGCAGGTATTAATGGACTTATTTTTTATAATTCTGAAAACGATATCTTATCAGGGGTAACTGGTTCTCATGGCTCACGAACCTACCTAGGTTACCATATGAATGGAGTTTATGAAAATGCAGAAAACGGTGGGGCAATTCCTGCACCTGCTTCTACTTACTTTAGCCCTGAAAAACATTTGACATTAATAGGAAAAGATTATTTTGATCAGGCAGTATTATTGGCAGCAAGTTCTTGTACAGATGAAATATGCAATGATGGAATTGACAATGATGGTGATGGCTACCCTGATTGTTTTGATTCCGATTGTCCTTGTTATGCACCATTTGAATGTAATGCGAATTCGCTTTACCAAACGATTCAACTCTCCTCGAATATTGTCGGTGAAGGAAATAGTGGTGATTTTGTTTTATATCGAATTGATCCAGCTACCGCAAATTTTATTTTTGTAACCAACCTTACCAACGCTGGTTTACCGGGGCAGATTAACTCTATTGGTTATAATGTGTTGGATGGATTTATTTACGGTATTAGGCATTTTGCTGCACCATACTCACTTTATCGAATCAACGCTGCGGGGCAAGTACAAGATCTTGGAGATATTTCAGGAATGACTGGTTCGAATGCAGCAGGAACATTTGATAATAATGGAAATTATTATGTAACCGGAAATAGTCAAAATTTATATAGAATTGATATTAACACCTTGACTGCTACTTTAATTACTAATACGCTGTTTGCAGTTTCAGATATTGCTATCAATCCTAAAGATGGGATGATTTATGGCTGGAGAAATAGTACTAATCAATTAAATCGAATTGATCCAGTTACAGGGATAGCTACTCCCATCGGAAGTTCTAATGCACAATATGATTTTTTTGGAGCAGTCTATTTTAATACGCAGGGAGAATTAATTGCCTATGGAGATGATGTGACTATTACCACTTCAGATCAAGAAACATTAGCAAAAATAGATGTTAACACCGGAGTGGTGACGCCACTCGGAACAGGCCCTAGTACAAATACCAATGATGGTTGCTCTTGTGCCTATAGTGTAGAATTAGCCAAGTCTGCACCAGATTCTACATGCGAAAATAGTACAGTCAGTTTTACATTTACAGTACACAATCAAACTGGAAATACCTTGACGAATGTCAATTTTGAGGATACGCTCTTGAATGGATTAACTTTTAGTTCTGATCCTTATAATATTTCCGCAGGATTAGCGCTTACAGGCTCGACCAACGGGTTAGCCATCGCAGGACTGGTATTGACCAATGTCCCAACAGATTCTACTTCTTTTGTCATTGATGTGGATGTCCCGCTTGGATATGCTGGCCCAAGTACTTATGCTAATCGAGCTTTTCTAAATAATTTATCAGCAAGTGTGATAGGATTACCAGACACGGTTGGATCAGATGATCCAAATACTTTGGAGATTTATGATTCTACGAAAATGGTCATTAATGCCTTGCCAACAGTAACCTTAACTTTGGTTGATGATAATGAATGCGTAAGTAGTACAACTTTAGGATTGAGTGGAGAAACACCCGTAGGTGGTATCTATTCAGGATTAGGAGTAACAGGAACTAATTTTGATGCATCAGTTGCAGGTGTAGGAACTCATGCAATAACTTATACTTATACAGATGGGAATGGCTGTTCTGAATCAGTTGTAGATAGTGTGACTGTTTTAGCTTTACCAACGGTAAGTTTGACTTTGGTGGATGATGAAGAATGTGTCAATAATACTGTACTTCCATTGAGTGGAGGAACTCCAATAGGAGGAACCTACTCTGGAACAGGAGTAAGTGGAGGGAACTTTAACGCCTCATCAGCAGGTATAGGAACACATACAATCACTTATACTTTTACAGGTGCAAATGGTTGTGTGAATACAGCAACTGATGATATCTCAGTAATTGCTTTACCTGTAGTAAGTTTAACATTAACTGATGATGAGGAATGTGTTAGTAGCACATCGGTTGCATTAGGAGGAGGAACGCCCATCGGAGGAACCTACTCTGGAACAGGAGTTACAGGAACTACCTTTGATCCTTCGGCAGCTGGAGCAGGTGTTCATACCATAACTTATACCTATACCGATGGAAATGGCTGTGAAAATACAGCAACAGACAATATGATTGTTTTTGATTTACCAACGGTGAGTTTAACATTACCTGATGCAGAAGATTGTGTTTTAAATACAACATTTACTTTAAGTGGAGGGAGTCCATTGGGAGGAACCTACTCAGGAGTAGGAGTAACTGGAAATAATTTTGATGCTTCTGTAGCAGGCTTAGGTACTCATTCAATTACTTATACTTATACCGATGGCAATGGTTGTGTTAATACTGCAACCGATCAACTTACTGTGGTATCAGGTCCAACGGTAAGTTTGGTTTTAGGAAATGATGAAGAATGCGTAACAAGTTCATCTTTGACACTCTCTGGAGGGAGTCCAGCAGGAGGTATTTATTCAGGAACAGGAGTAAGTGGAACCAATTTTAATGCTTCCGCAGCAGGAGCAGGAGTCTATACGATTTTTTATACTTATTCAGATGTGAATGGATGTTCGAATACAGCTACTGATAACATTACAGTTTATTCCATTCCATCGATAACAAATATTTCATCAACTGATCCAACCACCTGTGGAGGAAATGATGGGACGATTACGATTACTGCTAGTGGTGGATCAGGAAGTTATGAATATCGATTAAATGGAGGAAGCTGGCAGGTGAGTAATATTTTTAATGGCTTGATTACAGGAAACTATAATGTAGAATTACGAAATGACAATGGAACCTGTGAAACTAGTTATGTTGCGAATCCGGTGATACTTTCAGATCCAGCTTCATTTACAGCAGCAATAATTCTTCCTGCTTCTGAATGCATTGGAATTGCTGCAGACTTTGAAGCAGTAAGACCTGGTGGCGGATTTTCCTACTCATGGGATTTTGGAACTGGAGCCAGCCCTGCTACGGCAACTGGAATAGGTCCACATGGTGTAACTTATTCCACAGATGGAACAAAAACGGTCATTTTATCGGTTGAAAAATGGGGATGTACAGAAATAGCCATGGAATCATATACCGTTTATGCTCTTCCTGCAGTAAGCCTTAACCTGCCTGATATTGAAGAGTGTGTAGAGAGTACTACTCTAGCATTGAGTGGAGGAAATCCAGCGGGTGGATCTTTCTCAGGGTTAGGAGTAAGTGGGAATAATTTTGATGCATCTGCGGCGGGTGTTGGAACTCATACGATCACTTACACTTATACCGATGGAAATGGTTGTGCCAATACGGCTACAGATGATATTACAGTTTTGTCATCACCTGTGGTTGGTTTAACTCTTGGAATAAATGAAGATTGTATTGATAATTCGATTTTGTTATTGAGCGGAGGTACTCCCTTAGGAGGAACCTACTCAGGAACGGCGGTGAGTGGAACTAACTTTGATGCCATGGCAGCTGGAGTAGGTGTTCATACTATTTCTTATACTTATACCGATGGAAATGGATGTGTCAATACGGCAACTGATAATATTACCGTTTTCGATTTTCCCAACATAGATAATGTAAGCACTTCAGATGCTACAACTTGTGGAGGAAATGAAGGAACTATTACTGTAACTGCAAATGGAGGATCGGGTAATTACGAGTATCAATTGAATAGTGGCGCATGGCAAAGTAGTAATACATTTACGGGATTATCTGCAGGGAATTATAATCTTTCTATTCGAAATGATAATGGCCTATGTGAAGCCATTTATCCATCCAATCCTATCACCGTCAATGATCCTCCATCTATATTAGTATCGACAGCGGTAACTTCCAATTATCTAGGGGAAGATATTACTTGTGTTGGAGCTGCTGATGGAACGGCACAAGCAACAGGAAATGGAGGGTTAGCACCTTATACTTATGTTTGGAGTGATGGGCAAACAGGAGCAGATCTTTTAAATGTTACTGCTGGAACTTATACCGTAACCGCTACCGATGCTAATAATTGCCAAGCGATTAATACGGTTATCTTAAATGATCCGCCGCCGCTTGGCGTAAGTGCCGTTTATACAGATGTAAGTTGTTATGGAGGATTTGACGGAGCCATTGATGTGACAGCTATAGGAGGAGTAGGTGCTTATACTTATTCCTGGAATGATCTTGAACCTGAAGCATTTTGGGCAATGGATGGAAGTACAGATGATATTACTGGCAATAACCATCATGCAAGAGGAATATATGGTTCAGCAGGTTATTCAAGCGACGCAGTAGATGGAGGACAATCTTTTGATTTTAATGGAGGATCTGCAATTTATTATGATGATGATATTTCATTTCTTGAAAGTCCATATACGGAACAATCATTGACGATGTGGATAAAACCAGATAATTTATCAGGTATTCAAATGCTATGGGATGGAGGAGGAAGAACTCATGGAATTGGATTAAGGTTGGATGGTGATAAATTACAGGGAGCTGTTCGGAGTTTTTCAACTCAAAGATCTGCCTATGAAATGACTATTCCCAATGACGGAAATTGGCATCAGGTAGGTTTTGTATATGATAATGGTGATTTTACATTGATAGTTGATGGTGTTTTAGGGACTACCAATAATACTGGTTTTTCAACGATTCAAATGTTATCACCCCCAGATAATTCATGTGGAGTTGGAGCTAAGTTGGGTGAGGATTCATTTGGTGGTTTTTTATGGGGAAATCCAAGATTTTTTTCGGGATTGGTTGACAATGTTAGTTTTCATACAGAAGCACTTAGACCTCAGCAATTTGCAGATAATTTTACAGATGATGGCGATCGAACTGGGCTTCCGGCAGGTGATTATATAGTATATGTTTATGATTTCAATGGCTGTTTAGATTCAGTTACATTGACTTTGACACAACCAGATTCTTTAGCTTTGACGGCAAATATAACAGATGTATTATGTAATGGTGAAAGTAATGGAGCAATTGATTTAATCGTGGCTGGGGGAGTATCTCCTTATACTTATAATTGGTCTACAGGATCAACAGTTGAAGATATTTCGTCCTTACCAATTGGAACTTATACCATTACAGTAACAGATGATAATGGCTGTACTGTTGAAGATGATTTTACCATCACGGAACCTGCCGTATTGGCAGCATCTGCAAGTGTTACTTCTAATTATAATGGTTACAATGTAAGCTGTTTTGGTGCAACAGATGGAAGTGCTGCGGCAACTCCTTCGGGAGGATCATCTCCCTTTAATTATTTATGGAGTAATGGCCAAACTTCACAAACTCTGATAAATGTGGGAGCAGGAACTTACACAGTTACAGTAACAGATGATAATGGATGTACGGAGACTACAAGTGTTACCTTAACTAATGCACCTCAAATTACAGTAAGTTCTTCGGTGACTTCAAATTATAGTGGTGAGGATATTAGTTGTTTTGGGGGATCAGATGGTTCAGCTAATGCAAATGCCTCTAATGGAGTAGGGAGTTATACTTATGCTTGGAGTAATGGTACAAATGGAACAATTTTATCAAACGTAGCCGCAGGAACTTATACGGTTACCGCCACGGATAATAATGGTTGTACGGCTACCAGTACAGTAACTTTACAGAACCCACCTCAAATAAATATATCTACTACCGTTACTTCAGATTATAACGGAGCTGATGTGACCTGTGCAGGAGCAAATAATGGAAATGCTAATGCTTCTGTTACAGGTGGTATTGGAGTGATTGCTTACTCATGGAGTAATGGACAAACGGGTGCGAACATCGTTAATATTGGAGCTGGAACCTATACAGTTACAGCAACAGACGTATATGGATGTACTTCGACCGAAACAGTCACGCTATCAAATCCATCCTCGGTTGGTGTAGCAATAAATATTACTTCAGATTATAATGGATCTGACATCAGTTGTAAAGGAGGAACGGATGGATCTGCAACTGCTGCGGGCAACGGCGGGGTAGGAGGATATACTTATCTGTGGAGTAATGGACAAAATACAGCTAACCTTACCAATGTTGGAGTGGGAACATATACTGTTACAGCTACAGATGCTAATGGATGTACTCGTGTTAATTCTATCGTATTCCAAGAACCTTCTAAATTATCAGTAAGTTTAACTTCAGCGGATCCTAGTGATTGTGGAGTGAACGATGGTATTATTTTGATGACAGCTTCAGGAGGAATAGGAACTTATGAATATAGTCTAGATGGAGCAAATTGGCAGTCATCAAATAGTTTTTCAGGATTAGCACCTGGAACTTATTTTACTTATGTGAGAAATACTTATGGTACCTGTGTCAATGGCCCAACAGCGGTGACGATCAATATTCCAGAAGCTCCGACGATTGATAATATTACGGTAATTAACCCGACTACCGGTGTAAGTAATGATGGAGGTATTTTAGTGGCTGCATCAGGTTCTGGTATTGCTATTGAATATACAATTGATGGTACAACTTGGCAATCAAGTAATCTTTTTAATAATCTATCAGTAGGAACTTATAATGTTCAAGTAAGGTATAATGGATTTGTTTGTGTTTCTTCTTCTCCAGTTACTTTGGTTGCAGGGGGAGGAGTGGTAGGTCAAGGAGGTGGTGAAAACTATTGCTCCGATGACTTGAGTGGGGTTAATTTTGTGGAAACTTATTATATACCTTTTCCAGAAGATCAAGTTTTAACTTCATTGTTAGTTCTTCATCCTTCTTCATGTGGATTTTTAGAACAAGTAGAAGAACCAGTTCAAACTTATGTTTCAGTAGGAGTAGTAGAAGCTGGAACTGTAATTTATTATGATCATTGGGAAGATGGTTTTGAGATAAATCTAGCTTTTCCAATTCAATCAACGACAGAAATATGGGGAGATGGAAATCCTTCCAATGGAATTCCACCTGGATATGCTACGGATTATTTATCTGCTGCAGATATTATTGTTTTAAATAATTCTGTAACGACAACTACTCGTCAGTCTGTCATTGATTTTGATGCAGGCGATAAAATGGGAAGTTTAGGAAATCTGTCGGTAACTAGGTTGGCTTGGGCGAGTGGTACCAATACTCTTTTAGCAGGAGCCTTGGAAGTATATCCAACTATATATTGGGGGACTGATTTTGAGATTCCAGTAGGAGAAAATACTAATGTAAATTCTATGTTTGAATATACTGGAGTTACTATAACCGCATCTCGGAATAATACGACTGTAAATATAGACACAGATGGAAATGGATCTAATGATGTATCAACAGTTCTAAACGAAGGAGAAAGTTACCTGGTGAATGGTAATGTAAATTCTGGAGCTACAATTTCAGCATCCGCTGAGATTCAAGTAGGATTAATTACTGGTGATATTTGTGCAGGAGCTGAATCGCGATTTTTTACCTTAAAGCCTACGAGTCAATGGAGTAGTGATTATTATAATCCAGTTGCTACCTTAAATAATGGTGGATCCTCCTCTTCAAATAGTAATCGTCCTACCTATGTTCATTTATATAATCCAAATAATTCAGGTATTTCTGTATTCTGGGAAACTGTTGCTGGCGTACAAGGGTCTATATCTGTGTCTTCCAATGGAACTAATTATATTGAAATACCTGATAATACTGGTTCTCATTTTTACACAAGTGATGGTAGCAGTTTTTATGCAATTGCTACTATAGATTCCGATCCTGATGGTAGTAGTTCACTTAGAAATAGTCGACATGATTGGGGGTTTGCATTAGTGCCTAAAAGTCAAGTTTCAAGTCAAATAACCTTAGTAGGTTTTGCACCCGGAGATGATCCAACTTATACCGGAGGAAGTCCTGAAAACTCAGCACCAGTATGGTTGACTGCAGCATATCCCTCGGGAAGTGGTAGTTCAGGGTCGATTACGATTTGTATTGATTATAATGGTGACGGAGGATCTTTAACAGATGGAAATGGGGTAACTTATGATGCTACAGTAGTTTTAAATAATTTACAAAATTCAAAAATTTACGACCCTGACGGAGATCAGACGGGGATGCAGGTTTGGGTTTGCGATGGAAGTGATGCTGTAATTGCAGGGGCATGGGGACAAGATCCAGCTACTGCAAGTGGAGGTAGTCCGGCCATTGATTTAGGAGTAGGTTTACCTAATGGGATTCCATTTGCTACCTCAAAATGTGTGGATTTGAGTAAAGATTATAATTCTAATGGATTATATGATGAATGTGATGAGGTAATCTATTCTATTTTTATTAGAAATTCAGGTGCACTACCACTTTCTACAGGATCTTTAAATGTAATAGATACCCTTCCTTCAGATTTAGTTTATATTGAAGGCTCTTCAGTTTCAATTATTAATGGAGCAGTTAACTCTCTTCCTGATGACGGTTCAGGATCTGCCTTTCCTTTTGATGAAAATGGATTAAGTTACTCAGGGATCATCCAACCAGGAGACTCTATTATATTTAGATTTGAAGCTGTCATTGGAGATCTTGCCGTTTCTAAATTTATTAGAAATGTTGCTTATATAGACAATGGGCAACAATTATTATTACCTGAAGTTTCTTTTCCAGCACAACTACCAACTGGAGCTATTTTAACGGGGATACCTGTAGATTCTTCGGTAGTCTGCGATGCAGTTCCAGGTGCTCCAACTATTGGGTCAGATATTTATCCAACTAATAATTGTGAGGAAATGGATACTATTCCAAGGGCAAGTTGGTCGGTTCAATATGTCAGTAGTGAAGAAACCATTGGTGAAGATGGTGCTGCTACCAATATATTTGATGGAGATCCAAATACGATTTGGCATACGCAATATAGTGGTTCGACTCCTACTCATCCACATGAGATTCAGATTGATTTAGGAGCTACTTACAATATTGCTGGATTTAGATATCTTCCTCGTCAATCTGGAATTAATGGGATGATAGGTGCTTTCGAATTTTATGTTAGTGATGATGGTGTAAGTTGGGGTACTGCAGTTTTAACAGGTGATTGGTCAGCTTCGACGACAGAGGAAGAAGAGATTTTTAATATAATAAGAGGAAGATATGTTAGATTGGTCGCTATTTCTGAATTGAATGGAAATCCTTGGACAGCAGTAGCAGAACTTAATGTCTTACGATGTGTAAATTATGCTCCTGTTACTATTAATTATTCTGAAGCTAGTACACAAACCAATGATGGAAGTTCAACTGATGATTGTTACGAAATTACTAGAACATGGGAGACTATTGATCATTGTGGAGAGATCGCAACTTATACTCAAGTACTAACTGTAATTGATACAATTGCTCCTCTGCTAGTAAATGTTCCGGCTGATGTTACTGTAACTGGATTTACGATACCTGAAACTCCTGCGATTAATTGCTCAACTCCTAGTAATCTTGCTTTGGGGAAACCTACTTCTCAATCAAGTACAGGTTTTGGAGGAGCTGCTGCACGGGCAGTCGATGGAAATACAAATGGAGTTTTTTCAAATAATTCAGTTACACATACGAATAATGAATCTCAACCATGGTGGGAAGTTGATTTGGAAGCTGTTTATTCAATTGATGAAATTGAAATTTGGAACCGAACTGATTGTTGTAGTTCGAGATTAAGTAATTATTATGTGTTAGTGTCAGATTTTCCTTTTGCATCAACTAACCTTTCAATGACCTTGACTGATCCAAATGTCACTTCATTTTTCCAATCAGCAACTGCAGGTAGTCCAACCAATATTTCAATTGATACCTCTGCTCAATATGTGAGGGTTCAATTGCAAGGAACAAATGTTTTAAGTTTGTCGGAAATAGTAATTAGACCCTTGTGTATTTCTGGTACAGATAATTGTGATAATGATGTTCAAGTGACTTTTTCAGAAGTAAATGTTCCTTCTGGATGTGCTTACGATATTATTCGAACCTGGACGGCTACTGATAATTGTGGAAACATTAGTAGTGAAACTCAAACTATTTCTGTTTCTACCACTCTTGCTATTTCAGCAAATATCACTTCTGATTATAATGGACAAGATTTGTCTTGTAGTTCAGCATCCGATGGAACAGGTGATGTAGTTATCAATGGAGGAGTTGCACCACTTACTATAAATTGGAGTGATGGTCAAACAGGTACGTCAGTTATTAACTTGAGTGAAGGAACTTATTATGTTACAGTTACTGATGATAATGGATGTACTGCCTTAGATAGTATTTCGCTACAAGCACCTCCTGATATTACGGTAAATACAAGTATTACTTCCAATTTTGGAGGTGAAGATATTAATTGCTTTGGAGGTAGTGATGGAAGTGCATTTGTCAATACATTGGGAGGAACGGGTACTTTTACTTACCTCTGGAGTAATGGGCAAACTACCGCAAGCGCAACGGGTCTGAATGCAGGGACACACACGGTTACTGTAACAGATGGAAATGCTTGTACCTCAACTTCAACTGTCACTCTACAAAATCCAGCTCAGTTAACGCTTACAGCAAATGTAACTTCTAATTATAATGGAGAGGATATTAGTTGTTTTGGAGCTTCGGATGGAAGTGTTTTAGCCAGTTCAAGTGGAGGAACTGGAAGCATATCTTATTATTGGAGTAATGGTAGAAATACTACTTCGGTTACAAACTTGAGTTCAGGAACTTATACTGTAACTGCAACAGATGGGAATGGATGTACAGCAATAACTTCTGTAGCCTTAAATGAACCTACTCCAATAACGATTAGTAATAGTGTTACAGATCCATCTCTTTGCGAAGCAAATGATGGAATAGTTGCCATTTCTGCCACAGGGGGAACAGGCAATTATGAATATAAGCAAGGTATAGCAGGTTCTTGGCAAAGTGGTAACACTTTTTCAAGTTTAAGTGCTGGCTCTCATGATTTTTACGTAAGAAATGACGATGGTTCTTGTGAAGTTGGACCGACTACCGCTGTTCTTACAGATCCAATTCCTCAATCGTGTCCAATAATTTTAACAGCAGATACTTCGACTTATTGTATGTCAGATTTAAGTGTAAGTTTTGAAGTTGGAACTTCACCTGATGCGACAGGTTATACTTGGAGTGTTCCATCAGGGACTATATTAGTCTTAGGACAAGGGACTGATTCTATCATTGTGAATATGAATGGAATTGCTGTTGGTTCTTATAATGTATGTGTAGTGACAAATAGTAATTGTGGAGATTCGCCTCCATGTTGTGTGACTATAAATATTATTGGTTGTTCTGAAGATTGTACAAATGGGATAGATGATGATGGAGATGGATTAGTAGATTGTGATGATCCTGATTGTGGAGCTATTACTGCAAATGATGCTGCTTTAACCACTTGTGATAATAGTAATGAAACTGGTTCGGGAAGCTTCTTCTTACATGATGCTAACCCAACTGTTTCATTGGAATCAGGAGTAATGATTTCCTATCACCCAACTTTATTAGATGCTCAAAATGAAACTAATATTTTGATCAGCCCATATACAAGTTCGGATGCAACAGTTTATGCAAGAGTAGAAAGAGTATCAACAGGTTGTTTTGCAACCTCCGAAATCACGCTTGATGTTGGAGCAAAATGTGCAGAGAATTGTAACAACGGAATTGACGATGATGGAGATGGATTGATAGATTGTGATGATCCAGATTGTCCTTGTTGTGCAGCTTACGCACCTACTCTAAATGGACTCAATAAAAAGGATCCATAGAGAGCTTTAGAAAAAAAGAAAACTAAATATTACAAAAAGCATAAAAGCCGTTTTGAGGAATTAAATTTCTTTAAAACGGTTTTTTTTTGAAAATACCGATCTATTCATCAATCCTTCTATTAAGACAAATTATAAAAATAAAATATATGAAAACTACCTGTTCATTGGTATAGTTATTGTCTAGATTACATTAATAGTTTTCTTATATAAGAAAGCAAAAGACGAATTGAATAAGACGAACCATCAAACTTACCGCAAGAGATTTCCATAAAAAGACTAAACATAAAATATTATACCCATACTCCTCTGTCTGTTGATAAAATGTCCTAATAAGAAATTTATCAATATCAGAGTAAAAGAACGTTAATGACTATAAGTCCTACTTCTATACTGTGCACTATTAGAAGTTCTAGCTTTTACAAAAATCTTCTAAGGTCTAGCAAAACCAAATGGTTACTTTGTTTAGGCTTTTTGTCGTTTGCCCAACTCTCATCTTCTCAATGTACTGATCCAGTTGTTTCTCTTGATTCCACTCCTGGGAATTGCCTGAATGGTTTGAATTTAAAGGCTTCTGGCGGTTATACTGCCTACCGATGGTTTTTGGATGGAACAGAAGTTTATGGTGAAATCGATTCAATTCTCAATACTTATTTTTATGGAAATGGAGATTACCGAGTAATTGGTACAGGTGGAGTCTGTGCACCGAGTGATACATCTGCAATCTATAATGTTTTATGTGAAATTTGTGGAAATGGTATTGATGATGATGGGGATGGTTTAATTGATTGTGATGATTCAGATTGTGCAGATTATCAAGGTTGTACCGATTGTGATGGTGATGGAGTAGTGGATAATGAAGATTATTGTTTTTGCGATGGATCGATGCTTTTATCCTTAAATACATATGGGTGTGGATTTCCAGATTCCTGTGCATTTAAAGTAACAGATACCGTTTCGATTGATACAACAGGAGTAAATTATCAATCTGGTTATATTACTGTTTATATTTTAGCTGATAGTTTAGGGGAAATAGCGGATACTTCATTGGTACCATCATTTACGAATATTTCACCTGGGAAATATATGATAGTTGCCATAGATTATGAGGATGATGGTAGTATTACGAATTTGGTAGTTGGAAATGATTTAAATACAGTCTTTGCTAATTGTTATGACCTTTCCAATGCATTAACTTTTAAAGTATGCCCCGAAGAAGATTGTGGAGACGGAATTGATAATGATGATGATGGTTTGGTTGATTGTGATGATCCAGATTGTGCTCCTGTGGCTGGAATAAATGTAAATCAGTCAACAGCATGTGTGGAAGATAATTTTTCTTTTATTTCTGATTCAACTATTGTGGGGGCAACTTATAGTTGGACTTTTGGAAATGGCTCAACACCAGCCACAGCAGTTGGAGTAGGAGCTCATTTCGTTTCTTATTCCACTTGTGGGACAAAAGAAATTATTTTAAATGTTTTGGAAAATGGTTGTACCGTTAGCGATACCATTTATGTAGATGTGATTGATAATGTAAATCCAACCTTTACGGTTCCAGCAGATGTTACAGTTTATTTGGATGCTTCATGTATGATGGATACAATCCCAGGAATACTTGGAATCCCAACTAATGTTTCAGATGATTGTGCAAGTATACCTTCGGTAAATTATAGTAATGATTTTACAAATTTAGATGAGTGCAATACGACTGGATCATTTGATCGAATATGGACGGTAACTGATAATTGCGGAAATGACTCTATTCAAATTCAAACGATTACAGTTTTAGATACGATCGCTCCAATTTTTATTATTCCAAATGACACGACTTTATATTTTGATGCAAGTTGTTCTGTAGATACTTCGGCAACAATTGCAGGGGCTGGAATTCCGTCTGTTGAAAATGATAATTGTGGAAGTACGACGACGACTTTCTCCAATATTATTAATTCAGTAAGTGGTTGTAGTTCAGGTTTTGAAATAAAAAGAACTTGGAGTATCACCGATGATTGTGGAAATGTAACAAGAGATACACAGACGATTACAGTTTTAGATACGGTAGCACCAATTGTGGTTTTCCCAATTGATACAACTTTGTATTTGGATGCAAATTGTTTGGTCAATGTAGATAGTAGTTTGACGGGAAGTGTAAGTGTTACCAATAATTGTGGAAGTACGACGACGAGTTTCCGAGATTCGACAACAAGTGTAGCAGGTTGTAATTCAGGCTATGAGTTATCGAGAATGTGGGAAGTGTTGGATGATTGTGGCAATGTAACTCGTGATACACAGACGATTATGGTCTTGGATACGGTAGCACCAATTGTGGTTTTCCCAATTGATACAACTTTGTATTTGGATGCAAATTGTTTGGTCAATGTAGATAGTAGTTTGACGGGAAGTGTAAGTGTTACCAATAATTGTGGAAGTACGACGACGAGTTTCCGAGATTCGACAACAAGTGTAGCAGGTTGTAATTCAGGCTATGAGTTATCGAGAATGTGGGAAGTGTTGGATGATTGTGGCAATGTAACTCGTGATACACAGACGATCATGGTCTTGGATACGGTCGCACCAATCTTAACTGGAGTTCCAGCAGATACGACAGTAGAATGTGATGCGATTCCAACTGCCCCAATCATAGGAGTAGGTGGCGTAACAGCAAGTGATAATTGTGATACTTCAGTAACGATTATTT
>CAYGRM010000032.1:0-29628 GCA_964352225.1 uncultured Saprospiraceae bacterium
ATCATTAAAGATGGCCATTTTAGGTTTGGCTAAATCCAAAGAATCGAATCCTTGCAAAAGATACTCATCTGCCGCACTCCATGCTTGCAAAGATTGATTGTTCGTTTTTGGATAACGAGATATGGCGTATCTATTTTTATTGGTATTATTGTCTGTCATTTGCGTGCAAAAATAGAGATAAAAATGTTTCCCTTTGGTAAATTTGTTTGCAAATGTAGCGGCCGACTAAAATCAGTTACTACAATAAATAAACTAAAATATATATTTTGGAAAAAAGCACTCGAAGGCTAGTCAGAAGTTTAGTCCAATCAAAAGTTCTTGATATAGTTGCCGCACTATTGATTTTTGGAGTTTGTATTTGGAAAAACTTTCATGGAACGATTTTTTTTAATGGGAAAATAGAGTTCGGAATTCCGATGGGGGAATTAGTGAGTTACATACGGCAAGGTGCTTTTCCTTTAGGAATTTTTTCAATGATCGGAGCGATCTTTTCAGTCCTCGCTACTCGACTAGTGGGGAAGCAAAATAACTGGGGAAATTTTATAGGAATTCTAACCACCATTAGTTCAGGTGGAATTGATTATCTATTTGGAAACCACTCTGCGATTATCACTTATCCCGTAACTTTTTTTATTCATACTTACGCATTTTCCAAATGGAAAGGTGGCGAACGGATTCGTAAAAGAGATATTTATTATTATCTGATTCTTGCTACAGGAATGTTGGTGGGATTTGGTTTGGTTTATTTGGGGGCTTATCTTTTTGGAGGAATTACCGATCCGACATTTTTGACTTTGGTTTCTGTAATTTTTGGATTGTCGGTCGGAGGAAATGTTTGTAATGCATTTAAATATGAGGAGACTTGGTTCAGTTGGGTGATTTATAATATTATTAATTTAGCAAAAAATGCGATTCAACTAAACTTAGCGAATGTGGTAAAATATGTTTTCTATTTGTTCAATGCAGCAGTTACTTTATTAGATTGGAAATGGAATGGCGATGCAGATAAAAGTATTTTAGGTGATGATGTTTTGGATCAAGAAGTAATAACTTCATGATTATAGTTGCAAAAGAAATGGACTAATTGTAATTTTATAAAAAGAGAAAACAGATGTATACACAAGATGAGATCAAGCAAATGGTATTTCCATTGTTAAAATCAAAGGGAAAATCTTACCGGAAATTTAAAAAAGTTCTTGCTCGAAAAGCAAAAGAAATAGAACGTATTGCAACTGTAACCAACGATGGTGTAGAGACTACCAATCAGGCAAAGACAGGTGATTACATCGTCAAAAATCAAACTGATGCAGGGGAGGAATATGTGATGTCTCCAAGTAAATTTAAGGATAGATATAAATATAAAAAACGATCAAAAGCAGGATATTGTGAATACGAACCTAAAGGACGAATCATAGCCCTGGAAGTGAATAAAAGTTTTTTGAAAAAATTTAAACTCGAGAATGAGTTTTATTTTGAAGCTCCTTGGGGATCGCAAATGATCGCTAAGGAAAAAGACTTTTTAGTCTGTCCAATCGGAGGTGACGAGATTTATCGAATTGCAAGGAAGGAGTTTTTTGAGACGTATGAAAAAGAGTAGGAGGGAATATCCAATATCCAACAAGGAATGAAGAATCTCGAAGGAACGACAAAACTAGATCTTTACAAACTTGGACATTGATTATTCCTTGTTGAGTGTTGGATATTCAATTTGAAAAAAAGATGAAGTGCCTACGGGGGTGTAAGCACTTCATTCCACATACTATGAGAAAGCAAAGCGGTTGATAAAACCACTTTGAGTAATTCCTAGGCAGTTCTTGATTGCTGATAAAAATAAATAGCTAATGGAATGGCAGATACTCCTGCTTGTTTTTTCCCACCTATAATTTTATCTTTTTCCAGATCACTTAATACTTCACGAGTTGTCAAAGCTTGGTTTAAACGATCAAACGATTTAGATTTTTTTGACATCATATAAAGATCAAAAGCATCAAAAGAGGTCAAACTATTTTCTTGAATGATGACTTTGTATCCTTTGAGATTACACGCAGTAATTAAGTTGCTAAAGTTTTCAATTTCGTAAAACATCGCATCATTATCGTTGAAGAAGTAATTGAAAATGACTTGATAGAACTCTTCCTTTTTGAAGGGGAAAAGTTTTTGGAAATTAGGGTAAGTCAAGTTCAACACTTCATCAACGACAACAGAATGCAAATGACTATTCGTCCCCTTTTTAGAAGGGACTGATTTGTTTGTTTTTTTAATATAAAAATTATTCATAGTCATTAAAAAGTATAGTGTTTGTTAATGTAAAGGGTCTATCCTATTTTTATTCTTTCTTTAATTTGTAATCGTAATCTGTGAAATTTTGTCCCAATTGTATTGGGCGGAATTTTTAGCAGGGTAGCTATTTCTTTATTTTTATATCCTCTTTCTGTTTTTAAATAAAACCCTACACGAATTATTTTTGGGGCAAGTTCAAGTGTTTCATAGTAAGCTTTTTTTATTTCTTTGATCTTTTCTTGGGACAAGTAAATTGATTCAGTTGAAGATTCTGATTTTTCCATTTTGGTTTCGCAAAAAAAATGCTCTCTGGCTTTTCTCTTTTGCGTTTTCCGAATGGTATCAATATGCGTGTTATTTAAAGTTCTAGACAGGTATGCTAGGGTCTTCGGGTTTTCCCAAAGGATCATATCTTCTAATTCCTCCAGTTGCCACGTGCAAATTTTTTCGAAAGTGCTTGCCACCAATTCATTGGCGTCGGATTCATTCAAAGTTAAGTATAGTGCGACCCCCAAGAGTACATGGTAATAGTTATCATGAAAGGCGACAATGATTTCGTGTTTACGAATCAGCTGGGGTGTTTTCTCATTTCCCATAGTTCTCGTTTTGAGTCAGATGTTAAGCTAGTATGTTTGAAGTATAGTTCTTTTTTTCCCTCAAAGAAAAATACTTGAATAAGTCTGTTTTATATTAAGACGATTCTAAAATAGAATCATTTCAAAAAACGGTTAATTTAAATTTTATTTTGTTCTAGTGTGTGTAAGGTAGGACTTGTGTACATTTATATCATCTTCATCTAAAGATAGTGAAAAACTTTAATATTATAGAATGTGTGATATGTTTTTCAATTAAAATAGAATAAAAAAAAAGCGATGACCCATTTCTGAATAATCGCATTTAATTTTTTTTTGGAAAAAGTATTTAATCCACAATCGAAACTCCATTCAAATCAGTCGTCAGCACTTCACTCATATAGTTAAAAAATGGCTGCATTGCTTTGTAAGTTTTTACTATCTCCTTGACAAATTTTGGGTCTTGAATTTCTTTGTCTGTAAATTTTCGATATACAACGAACTGTTTATGCCGCAACAAATCAACTGCAGGATGATCTTTTTCAAAACCACGAGGCGCAGTTTTTAAAGTTTCTCCTTCTAATGTTCCAAACATTTTTTTGAAACTAGCGGAATTAATAATTTTCCGAAGTGGCTTGTCGTCAATGGCAATTTCTTCTCTAATTCGTTTTAGATCAGCTGACTCAGGAGCCCAAAAACCTCCTGCTACAAATGAGTTTCCAGGTTCGATATGAAAATAATAACCACCTCGAAGTTTTGCAGTTGCACGAACTAAACTTCCAGAAAGATGATTTTTATACGGAGTTTTATCTTTTGAAAAACGAGTATCTCGATAAATACGATGCGTCTTATGTCGTTCGATAAGATCAATTTTATTCATCTCATCATTTAAGGTGCTTGCGAAATTTTTGAATAATTGAATTTCTTCTTGGTAGCGAGGTTTATTTTCATTGAACCAGTCACGGTCATTATTTTTCTGAAGGTCTTTGATGAATTTTAAGGTAGAAGCTGGAATGTGAGTTAATTTCATATTGTGTTTTTTTTGTAAAAAAAATAAAATTGCGAGAGTTAAGAAAATGGCTTTCGCAATTTTATTTATCAACAAAAAAGAAGGAAAGGTTGTTTTGAAAAATTAGGACTCTGCTAGTTTTTTTAAATTTTTATTCATTTGGATAAAACCATCTCGAGTAGCATTTCCAATTTTTTTCATAATTATTCCTCGTAGCCAGCCACTAAAATTTTCCCCATGAATGAGCTTAGTTTGATTTGCCTGAATGGATTCTAATTTGAAATAATGTCGTCCATTGAAAATTCCCAAAGGTGCTTTTCCCAACCATTCCAAATGTTCATAAGGAATGACTTTCAATATTTTTGGTATGAAAATTTTTTCTTCTCCATTAATGACCATTTTGTTTTTAAGACGACTTCCTTCTTTTAATTCTCCTTCGATAGAGATGATAAAAGTATTCCAGGTAGGATAATTTTCAAAGTCAGTAAGTGCTAGCCATACTTTTTCTGGCGATGCGTTGATGATGATTTCAGTTTGAATAGATTTCATTTTTTTAATTTTTGATTCTATACAAAGGTGCGATAAGTAGAAGTCAGCTAACGTTAACAAAAGATAAGAAAATGAAAATTGGAATTTTATTTTTCATTAAGAATTCGCTTCCGAATCCGACTTAAAGAAACAGGCGTAATCCCTAAATAAGTTGCCAACATATGCTGCGGCACTCGATTAAGCAATTCAGGTTGGCGTTGAAAAAGGCTAAGGTATCTTTCCTCGGGACTATCTAAAATTAGGGATGCGACTACTTTTTGAGCGAAGATGAATCGCTCAGTAATAAGTTTTCGAGTGAAGATATTAAGTCGAGGAATTTTTTCATGGAGTTCTTCAAAAGCACCAAAAGGAAGAATAACTAATTCGCAAGGTTCTAGTGTTTCGATTCCTTGTTGACTTGGTTGACGAGTTAGAGTGCTTTCAAATCCACTCAACATCATGTTTTCGAGAAAGAAGAAACCGGTAATTTCTTCTCCGTCTTTGTCGTAAAACATTCGTGCACAACCTTTATTAATAAAATAAATTTCACGGGCAACTTCTCCAATTTTGAGCAATGGATATTTTTTTGGGACTTCCCGAAAGATCAAAATATTTTCTAGGGCTGACTTTTCTTTTTCAGAAAAACGAAGATAGCGATCGGTGAATTGGAAAAATTGTTGAAACATTTATTTTTTTTAGATTAAAGAATATTGTCGAGAAAACGAAATTGAGAAAAAATGAATCATGTTTGTATCTAGCTGTTGAGTAAATGTTTAGTGTTTTACAAAAGGTAAAACCTTCATTACGGATAATGGAAAAACAAATATTTTATTTTATCTTTTCGGAATCAAATAAAACGGATTAATTTTTTTCAAAGAAATAAATTATCCTCTTAACTTCCGGTTCAAAAATAATTTCCCAACTGTATTAAGTTAGAAATTTGTTTACAACTTATTTTCACAAACCTTCTGCAAGATGGTGATTTTTAATTCAATTTTGTAAAAACCAAAATCCTCTTTTAATATGAAAAAATATACAAAGCTAACGTTACTTGTTATTTGTGTTTTTTTAACCAATCTAGTTTTTTCTCAAAAAGATTTTAACCTCCATCTACATGCTGGCGAAATTTCACAGGCTCAATTTTTAAAGCCTAGTGAAGTGAATGCTCAGACTTTGAGAGCTAATCAATTTGGGGCAGATTACTTTGTGATGGTACAATTTGATCATCATTTGTCTCCTGTGGAAAAAAGTAAATTGAAATTGCAAGGGATTGAATTGCAAGACTACATTCCGAATTATGCATATATCGCAAAAGTTTCTCAAAGTGCTAAGCTGGAAAATTCCATCGTGAAGTTTGTGATTCCGTTTCGACCAACTTATAAATATTCTATCGGCTTGGTGAAAAATATAATTCCAATTCATGCGATCAAAGGAAATGAAGTGCGATTGAATGTGATGAAGTTTGATGGAGTTTCGATGGATGATTTTTTATCGACTCTTCGAATTAGAAGTTATGATCCTGAAATGATTTCAGAGAGAATGGTAATTGTGCAAACTGAGTTAACGAAGTTAGCAGAGTTGGCTTCCATTTCAGTTGTAAAATATATTGAGCCTGTTCATCCTGATCCAGTAAAAGAAGGTTTGCGAGGAAGATCAGTTCAACGAATAAATATGATTTCTAAAGGTCCTGGAGATGGATATGATGGGGAAGGAGTGGTACTTGGATTAGCAGATGATGGAGGAGTGAGTCATGTAGATTTTAAAGGGAGATTGACCGATAATACTGCGAATGAAGGAGGTACTCATGGAGATATGACAGCTGGACTTGCGGTAGGAGGAGGAAATATTAATCCGCTTGGAATGGGAATGGCGACTGGCTCATACTTGTATTTATATGATTTTAATAGTTCATTTAATAATCCTCCGGTGACTGATGCCATTGATAATTTTAATAATCAAGGACAGGTAATTTCATCTACTTCTTATTCGGAAAGCTCTGGAGCGCAATATACTGAACGATCTAATTTTGTTGATAATCAGATTTATAATAATGATCAGTTGTTACATTTTTTCTCTGCGGGTAATAGTTCATCTTCTAATTCCAGTCCAGTTTATGGAGGAATAGAGGCAACGAGTGGAGGTTATTTTGGAAATATCACAGGAGGAACTAAAGCTGCTAAAAATACAATTGCAGTCGCCAATATGCTTTATAATGATGAGCGGGTTGGGTCCTCTTCCAGAGGGCCAACAGCTGATGGTCGAGTGAAGCCAGATATTTCAGCACATGGAAATGGAAATTTATCTCTTGATCCAAATAATCAATATGGTGCTGGAGGAGGAACTTCTGCAGCATCTCCTTCCACCGCAGGAACCGTTGCCATGTTGTATGATGCCTACCGAGATATGAATGGAGGAGCTAATCCCAATGGTGGATTAATCAAAGCGACTATTCTAAATACAGCAGATGATATCGGACGACCTGGGCCAGATTATGAACATGGTTGGGGAAGAATTCATGCAGGGAATGCTTATGAAGTTCTTTCTAACAATCAATATCTGATGTCCTCCATTTCCAATAATGGATCGAACACTCATACAGTTACAGTTCCTTCGGGGACGAAAGAAGTAAAAGTGATGGTCCTTTGGGTAGATCCTGCAGGTTCAGCAAATGCTTCCATTGCATTAATCAACGACCTTAATATCACGATGACAACTCCAAGTGGACAAACTTATAATCCTTGGATTTTAGGACTTGATCCGACTTTAGCTAGTTTGGAAGCTGATGCAGTTCGAGGTATTGATGATAGAAATAATATGGAGCAAGTAAGTTTAGAAAATCCAGCAGCAGGGGATTATGCGATAAATGTTTCTGGGTTTGATATTCCGCAAGGACCGCAAGAGTATTCATTGGTTTATCATTTTATTCAGGATGAGATCACCGTAACTTATCCAAATGGAGATGGAGAACCAATGGTGCCAGGAGTGGAAGAACCATTGCGGTGGGACGCGTTTGGTAATAGTGGAAATTTCACAGTTGAGTATTCTATTGATAACGGGGCGAGTTGGACGACTATTTCTAATTCAGTTCCAGGAGGTGATCGATATTTGAATTGGACTCCACCTATTTCTCCTACCGGAAATGCTAAAATCAGAGTGAGTAGAAGTGGTCAAAGTGATGAGTCAGATACAGGTTTTACCATAATTGATGAACCTGATTTTACGATAGCTGGAAGTGGAAATAACGAAGCGATTATCTCTTGGGATGCTGTTCCTGGTGCAACGAGTTATGATATATATAAATTAGGAGATAAATATATGGAAGTGATAGGAACAACGACTTCGACTTCCTATACTTTGCAAAATTTAGTTTTAGGAGAAAGTAATTGGTACTCGGTCAGAGCAACTGATGCTGGTAATAATATCATCGGAAGACGAGCTTATGCCAAAGAATATCGATACTATATTTGTCATGTAAATATCTCGGTAAATATTTTAACGGATAATTATCCAGGTGAAACTTCGTGGAGCATATTCGATGATTCAGGAAATGAGATTGTTACAGGAGGAGGTTATTCTGAACAGGCAACCAATTATTCAGATATAGTTTGTGTGCCTTATGGATGTATGGACTTTGTAATTTATGATTCCTATGGAGATGGAATATGTTGTGGTTATGGACAAGGTTCTTACGAAGTTGTCGGTCCCGCTGGAGAAATTTTAGCATCAGGAGGTCAATTTGGTTCTAGTGAAACTACTAACTTTTGCTTGCAAAGTGCACCTCTTGTTTTGGAGTTGACCAGTCAAACTAATGTACTATGTAATGGAGGAAATGATGGAACAATTACCGTCCAAGGATCAGGAGGATTTGGCAATTACACTTACAGCATCAACGGTGGAAATGCTCAAACAAGTAATGTTTTTACAGACTTACCTGCGGGAACACATGTGGTTACTTTAGATGATGGGAATAGCACCATTTCAATGGATGTTGTGGTGACTGAGCCGGATGTTCTTGTAGCACTCTTAAATTCACAAAATGACATCACCTGTCATAGCATGAATGATGGATGGGCAATTATTGATGGAGCAGGAGGTACTAATTCAGGAGGTTATACTTATAGTATCAATAACGAACCATTTTCAAATAATAATTCTTTTTTTAATTTAACGCCGGGTTCACATGAAGTGAAAGTTAGGGACGACCATGATTGTGAGGCAACTATTTCTATTGTCATTTTAGAGCCAGATGAATTACTTTCTTTTGTCAATAGTCAAACTTCAATTGATTGTAATGGCAGTAATAATGGATCGGTCGTAGTTGGATCTTCGGGAGGAACATCTCCTTTTACTTACTCTTTTAATGGAGAACCTTACACGAGTAATAATGTGTTTGATAATTTAATAGCAGGTACTTACTCTGTAACTACGAATGATGTAAATTCATGTGAACACACATTTAATGTAACGGTTACAGAGCCTCCTGTTTTGGAAATGACCGTTGCAGCTCAAGCAGACATAACTTGTTTTGGAGAAAATAATGGGATGATAGAAATATCAGGACAAGGAGGAACAGGTAACTTACAATATCAAATAGATAATCAAGGATTTCAAAATGATCCTATGTTCAATAATCTTTCTAGTGGAACTCACACGCTAGAGGTTATTGATGATAATGGTTGTATTTCATCGACATCAATAGAAATTTTAGAACCTCAAGAGCTCGTAATTGAGTTGACCAATCAAATGAATGCTACGTGTTACGATCCAACTGGAGCGATAACTATAAACGTTTCTGGTGGAGTAGGTACCTCAACTATTAATTTGAATGGAAATACTGTCAATGGAAATACAGCGACTTTCGAAAATTTAGGGATAGGTACTTATACCATTTCTGTTACGGATGATAATGATTGTTTGATGACTTCTGGATTAGAGATAACTGGCGATTCGCCAGTTGAATTAGAAATTACCAATACTCAAAATATTAACTGTTTTGGAGAAAATAACGGAATGATCGAAGTTCAATCATTTGGAGGGTCAGGAAATTACACCTATACTTTGAAT
The DNA here is from genome assembly GCA_964352225.1 of uncultured Saprospiraceae bacterium. Lineage (GTDB taxonomy): Bacteria > Bacteroidota > Bacteroidia > Chitinophagales > Saprospiraceae > CAJQQY01. Next base: position 9,454 of record CAYGRM010000032.1, read on the forward strand.
GGTGTTGATCAAGGGAATAACAATACATTTACAAATTTAGAAGGAGGTAATTATTTAATAGGAAGTACAGATGATTCAGGTTGTTCGATAGTGACAGAGGTGACGATTTCAGAACCAATCGCAATGACTGTTGAGTTGTTGGAACAAACGAACGTTACTTGTTTTGGAGAAAATAATGGAAGTCTACAAGTTGTAGCTGCAGGTGGTGTTGAAAATTTCCAATATACTAATGGAATAGAAATGAACACAACAGGTATTTTCAATAACCTTGCCCCGGGGACTTATCAGCTATTTGTGACTGATGGAAATAATTGTCAGACAATGATTGAATCAACGATTGACGAGCCAGCAGAATTGACCGCAAATATTTCTACTCAACAATCCATTGCTTGTTTTGGAGAAAATAATGGATCCGTTTCTTTAGCATCAAATGGTGGAACAGGAACAATTACTTTTACGCTAAATGGAGTATCAAATTCCACCGGTGAATTTTCCAATTTGTCAGGAGGGAATTATAGCATTGGAATATCAGACGACAATGGATGTGAGGCAATAGTAGAACTTGAAATTGACGAACCAACGGAACTAACCGCAAGTATTTCTACTCAACAATCAGTAGCTTGTTTTGGGGAAAATAATGGTTCCGTCTCGTTAGCATCAAACGGTGGAATAGGAATAATTACTTACACGTTAAATGGGACTTCTAATTCGACAGGTGAATTTTCTGATTTAGCAGGAGGAACTTATACGGTTGGATTAGCAGATGAAAATGGTTGTGAAACAACTCTGGAATTTGAAATCAATGAACCTACGGAATTAAATATTGAATTAGAAAGTGTTAATCAAGCCGCCTGTGCAGGTCAAGAAGGAGCGATAGCGGTTAGTGCAAATGGTGGAACCGGCGATTATGAATTTTCTCTAAATAACTTATCAAACTCAACTGGAAATTTTGTTGACCTACTTGGTGGAATCTACCTGGTTCAAGTAACAGATGGAAACGGATGTACCGCAATTTTAGAAGTTGATGTAAACGAGCCTAATTCGCTAAGTGCTTCAATTTTACAAATTCAAAATATTGACTGTAATGGAACAACTAATGGAAGTGTTCAGTTAGAAGGCCAAGGAGGAACGGGAATGTTGACGTACACTTTAGGATCTGAAACTAATTCAACGGGTTATTTCGAAAATTTAGCAGGAGGGAATTATTTCGTTATCGTAGAGGATGAAAATAATTGTACTTCTCAAATTGACATAGCAATAACTGAACCCGATGCCATCGTGGTTGACTTACTATTTGTTACGGAAGTAAATTGTTACGGAGGAACTGATGGTCAAATTAATTTATCCTCATCAGGAGGAACAGGAACGTTGACGTATATTTTAGGAACAGAAATGAACACTACGGGTGTTTTCGAAAATTTGCCAAGTGGAACTTATGAGATAGTGATGGAGGATGAAAATGGTTGTACAGAAACAACTTCAATTAATGTGGCTGAACCGATCGAATTAGAAATAGAAGTATTGAATAACCTAGCTGCAAGTTGTGGGTTAAGTACCGGTTCGATTGAAGTTCAAGGAATGAATGGGATTGGAGGTTATACTTATCAATTAAATAATGAAACGAACGCTACGGGCGTTTTTGAAAATTTACCTCCAGGAGATTATGAAATAGTATTAATAGATAATAATGGATGTGAGACGTCGATGATGATTACGATTTTTGAAGAGGATAATATTTCCATTGAAAATATGGATGCAATAGATATTGATTGTTTTGGAAATGAGAATGGAAGTATAACTGTTCTCGCGACAAGTCCAGCAGGAAATATTTCTTACGAGTTAAATGGAATAATCAATGCAACTGGAATTTTTGAAAATCTACCTTCTGGAAATTATGAAGTGATTGTTTCAGATGGAAATGAATGTACAGAAATTCTTTTATTTGAAATTGTCGAACCTTTATCAATGAATATAACAAGTGAGATTACTACTTCAATTAATTGCTTTGGTGATGTTGGAGAAATTTTAGTTCAAGCATCTGGCGCAACTGGTGGTTTCAATTATACCTTAAATGGAGAGACCAATGCAACTGGAGTTTTCCAAGATTTATCTGCAGGTATATTTGAAATAGAGATCATCGATGCCAATGGCTGTTCTGCCATGGAAACTATCGAATTGGTTGAGCCGAATCAATTATTTGCGACGGTTGATCAAACAACGGTGGACATGGGAATTGGAGATGGAACAGTTATTTTAGCAGGTAATGGAGGAACGGGTACTCTACTTTATTCTATTGATGGACAAAATTTCCAACCTGATGGTTTATTTATTGAACTCCCTGCTGGCGATTATGTCGGATCAGTTTTAGATGAGAATGGATGTATTTCTACGATTACATTTACTATCTTTTTGGAAACTGCGATTCAGAATCCAGCAGAAGGAATTAGAAAAATTGAAGTTTCGCCAAATCCATTTTCTGAACAATTGTTTTTAAATATAGAACTGGAAACCTCGCAAGATTTAGAACTGACCTTGTGGACTATTTCAGGAGTTCAAGTTTTTCAAAAAACAATACATTTCCAAAATGGAAATTCAAGAATTGACTTAGCGGTAAATGAACAGTTAGCCGCTGGCGCTTATTTCTTGAACGTAGAAAATAGCAATGGTTCCATCGGACATTTCAAATTGATCAAGCAATAAGGAAAGCGTTAAACGTTTTACGATGGACGTTAAACGTTCGAAAAAGACTGCGGAATACTAATTTGAAATTGGTGTTTCGCAGTCTTTTTTTGAGGAAAATGGAAACTAGTCTATGGTAAGTGAAATTAATCATCACATTTCCATTTTTGCGAAATTTCAATCTGATCCTTTGCTTAGTGTTAAATTTTTTTGTAAGAAAATGGAATCAAATTAAGCAAAGCTGTGTTGGATGAATTTTTCACATCTTTATAAAAACGATAAGCAGTTATGATTTTATTAAAAAATATGAAATTCAACAGGTGGGTTTAGATCATCACGTAGAATTATGGATTCCTTCAGGAGAATTGGAAGACATGAATAATAATATTATTGGAAAAATAGAATTGATTAGTTCATTTCAAAAATAGCCAAAATGAGATCTAGAATTATGTATATCGAATTGAAAGAGTCGAATAAAACCTTAGATAGCGGTGCTCTTTCAAATTTAGCAAGGATTGGAAAAGTTACATTTTCTAAAACAGGAAAAACCATCTATTATGATGGAAAAACTTTTGAATCATTAAAAGGAAGAGGCTTTAAAGCGAATTATTTGGACATTGAAGCGGATAAAAAATATTGGATTTCAGGTTGTCGAAAAGATGGTTTAGATAGACTTTATAATGAAAGGGTGCCTATTGAGATTGATGAGGATGTGCGAGAAGAATATTGGTTGGACATAAGAAATCTACCAAGTCAAGTGATGAAATCAAGAATAAATTAAAATCAAAAAAAAACAAAAGCCTTGGTGGAATTAATCCCACCAAGGCTTTTTTATAACAGTATAATTACATTTTAATAAGTGTGCTCTTTTGTATCCGTTCCTCCACTATTCGTTGCAGTAATATTTACCCCGTTCGTTGCTCCATTCGCTAAGCTAATCGACACTTGGAAGACTCCTGATCGAGTATTAAAGGTGAAGTCAGTTATCTCATTACCATTATGCATAATCTTAATCTGATCCTTTTTCGAAATGTTTTTGATATTACCAATAATGGTACTTCCAGAAATATTTGGATTAAACGGATTTGCCGTAGGCGTTGAAACTGAAGTAAGCGTAATCACAGGTTTGCTTTCCTGAGCAACTCTAGGACTGTAGTTTAAAGTAGTCTCTGCTGAAGTAGATCCACCAGTATTGGTTGCCTTGATAATGAATTTATTTGTTCCATTTTTTAAAGTAACAGGAATGGAAACTTCCTTGGTTCGTAAGTTGAAACTAAAGTCAGCAAAGTTCTTTTCGTTAAAAGTCACTTTAATTTGATCCTTCTTCGTCACGTTAGTAACCGTTGCTTTGACCGTAGTTTCTTGAGCCTTTGCTTTTTTACCAGAACGTTTTGGATTAGTGAATTTAATGATCGGTTTTGCAACCGCAACTACTTTCTTTTTAAATGTAACAATCACCTGATCACTATCATTTCCATCTCGATTTTGTGCAGATATTTTGATCGTATTTTTGCCGTCATTTAATGTTACTTGCGCAGAAAATTGACTTCTTTGCAAAGTAAAATCGTTTATCCGTTTTCCATTAAGTAGGAAGGTTACATCATTTTTACTGCTTATGTTTTGAATGGTAGCTGTTACCGCAGCCATTTCTCGTAGAGCAGTAGAGTTGTTTTTAGGCGAACTAATCTTTACCGTTGGTAAAACTTTAGGCGCATTATAATTCACCCTAACACTTTCAGAATCAGAACCATCCGCTGTAGTAGCTTTGATCGTAATCGTATTTGTTCCTTCTTTCAGAGAGACATCGGCAGTCAATATTTGAGAAGAAATACTGTAAGAAAAGTTACTAGTATTACTTCCATTGAAGGTGAATTGAATATCATTTTTACTATTTACATTCAAAATTTTTGCTTTGACCGTTGCAGTCTTTGAACTAGTAGTCGAATTATTATTAGGTTGTGTTATTTCCACAGTTGGTGGATTTTTAGCAACAACATAATTCACTCGTACTGTTTCAGTATCAGAACCATCTGCCGTAGTGGCTTTGATTGTAATGGTATTATTTCCTTCGTTCAAAGAGACATTAGCGGTAAATATTTTGGAAGAAGTACTGTAAGAAAAATTACTTGTGTTACTTCCATTGAATGTGAAATTAATATCATTCTTACTATTCACATTTAAAATTTTGGCGTTTACCACCGCAGTTTTAGTATCTGTAGTTGCATTGTTAGCAGGCTGAGTGATGTCAACCGTTGGCGGATTACTTGGAGCACTATATCTGATATTGACACTTGCTTCATCCGTTCCGTCATCATTTTTTCCAAAAACAGAAATAGTATTATTTCCATTCTGCAAATTAATATTAGCCGTTACAACTTTTGAAACTGGGCTAAAATCAAAATCACCAAGACTACTTCCATTCACTTTTACGGTGATATCACTTTTCTTTTGAACGTTAATCACTCGTGCATTTAAGTTAGTCGTTGCGGACGAACTTGTACTATTATTCGTTGGATTATTGATGGTCACTTCCGGTGGATTTGAAGTAGATAATTCACAATTTTTATTAGCAGTATCTTCATCATTTCCTACATCATTAAATGCTTTGATGCTGATTAAATTATTTCCATTGTCCAAGGTTAGTGTACTACTCTTAAACACTTTAGTATTTAAATCAAAAGTAAAATCTGTTCGCTGATTTCCATTGATACTAAAAATAATATCACTCTCCTGTGCCACATTTAAAACGGTAGCCACCACAGTCGTTCGGCAAAGTTGGGCGTTCGGATCCATTGGATTAGATGTGCCAGCACTTACACTTGTAATCGTTACCACCGGAGGATCCATGGTAGGAGTACTAGTTCTATTGTAGACGATAGTTACCTCATCTTGTGCTTCGCCCGCTTGATTGTAACCTTTTACTTGAATGATATTTTGACCTTCTCGCAAATTCGCAGATGAATTAAATCTACCTGTTCGAGAGTCGAAACTGAATGAGCTTTGTTGGCTTCCATTTACATAAAAACGTACATCATTTTTAGTGGTAACATTTTCCAAAACTGCATTTATCGTAGCTCTATCATTAGTCACTTCAGAGTAATTCTGAGTTGGTTGAGTAATATTTACTCGAGGAGGTTCCTGAGTTGGTGTATTATTTCTGTAAATGATGGTTGCCTCATCTTGGTCGCTACCAGCTTCATTAGAACCTTTTACGATAACTTCGTTTCGGCCATCCACTAAACTTATATCTACACTAAATCTACCTGTGCGAGAATCATAATCAAATAAACTTCGCTCCAGTCCATTCACGTAAAATCGTACATCATTTTTGCTGGTGACATTTTCCAAAATAGCACGAACCGAAAAATTTCGTAAATCAGTTTCAAAAGGAGAACGGGCAGGTGAAGTAATATTCACTCGTGGTAAGTCTGCTTTTTTCTCATAAAAAATAACTACGTTATCACGAGCACTACCAGTTTGATTTCTACCGATGATTTCGATTTCGTTTCTTCCTTCGTTCAATCTAAGGTTAGCAGAGAATTGATCTCGGCGGCTATCATAATTGAAGTTGTAATCATTTCGACCATTTACTCGGTACTCAATATCATTTTTACCATTCACATATCTGATATTAGCTTGGATGGTAAAATCCTGATTTTCAGAAGTATATCGATCACTTCCGGGATTTGTAATATTCACTTGTGGTGCATAGGTGTTATTCACTATTGGAGGATTTGATCCACCATCACCATAATAGATAATTACAGTTTCTTCATCCGAACCGGCTTGATTGGTTGCAGTAATGACCACTTCATTATTACCGTATTCCAATGGGAAATTTGTGCGAAATTTTCCTCTATTAAAACTAAAACTCGAAGGATTTCCATTGACGTAACATCTAATATCATTTCGATCTTTGACATTTTTAATCCGAGCATCAACTCTTCCAGACGAAACATTCGAAACATAAGGATTCGTTCCTGGAAATGTTACATTGATAATTGGTGGTTCCATCGTGTTGGTTCCCGGGTCAATAATCCATTGCAAACCTAAGTTAGTATAGTGATGGAGATCATTGTTGCCCGTCAAATTATTATCATCTTTCCATAATTCACCATCCAAATCATCACTCAACGGAAAAGTAAATTTATGACCTGCATGCATCGAAAATCTAGGCGTAAATTGATACCCTAATTCCACTCCAACGGAAGGCATAAAACTAATTTTACCTGCGCCATCTCCCATGCCATGTCCATTAGTTTCGTAGACTCCATCGCGGATATTATTTTTCAAAATATTTTTGACACTTGACTTACTTCCATTGATATGATCGATACCAGAGTAATCGTAAATACCATTATTATCAGCTTGGTCCAATTTCACATTGTACCAATCCAAATTCAGTCCACCATAAAGTGAAGCAATGATTCCTGTTCGTTCACGCAATCGGTTGGCAGTCAAAACACCCTCCAAACCAAGTTCGAACTGATGGGTTTTATGATTTTGGAAAACATAGCCTGGGCCATTTGGAGTAGTATAATCCAATCCTTCACCCGCTTGGCGAGAACCATTTAAGGCATCGTTATTTTCGAGTCCAGTAGCTCGCTTAGTGTCTAGACCAATGCTTTGAGAATATAACCATCGGCCTCTTGCATCAAATGAAATTAGCGAACCAGGTTGGTAATATAAATTTTTAGCCAGCGTCATCCCAAATCCATAGCCTTGGTAAGTAGTAGGAACATCACTTGATTGGTAAGCCCAACCACCGTTAATTCCAAATGTCCACCAACCTGCCTCTCGAGGAGGGAAATAACTTCTTTGAAACGTTGGAGTTTCTTTAGTTTCTTCAAATACGATTTCTTCGTCTTGAGCGAAGATTGAAGTGGCACCCAAAAAAATGAATGCGAATATGCCGAAGGTTTTAAGTAGATTTTTCATAAGCAACTGTTGTAAATATTATTCAATAGGGGGTAAAATTTTTTATTGAGATTTAATTCTTTAAAACTCTTTATTCTTAGACGATTTGTTTTTGGAAAAATAGCAGATTTTATGCCTAGATAAAAATGAGAGCGTTTGAAATTTTAAGAATTCAAAGGTCTTGAAAAGTATGGGAAAAGTGTCTTTTTTTTATAAAAATTTGAAAAAATATAGAAGTGTAAAGCCTTGAAAATCAATTAATTGAGGTCGTTAAAGCGTATAGGTGTATTTTTCACTAAAAAAGGCAAAAATGCCCACTATAATTATGTTAAAATTATATGTGTTTGAGCGGAAGTTTAACTCATCCTTAAAGAGATTTTTTGCCTCTTTTCATTTTTTTTGAAAAAAAGAAAACAATTTCCATTTCTCATTAAACTTCACTTTCCTTTTTTGGTTATATTTGTAAATCAAATACCCTCCCAAATACCGTCAGTTTTAAAATTATCAAAACCAATTAAGATTAGTTTCATAAAATAGTCATCATTGTCTAGTAATGATGACTATGCTGTTTTGTATTTTTTTTACACCATGAACATATATAACTGATGGAGAGAATTATACTATTAATTATTGCACTTGCCTTTATGCAAGTATCTACTTTCGGTCAAGATAATCGAACTATCGATGGTTCTGATAATAATCTTCAAAATCCCGAATGGGGAGCGGCTCATACTCAACTCAAACGGCTAACCACGATAGGTTACACCGATGGAGTAGAATCACCAGGAGGTATTTCTAGACCTAATCCTCGAATGATTTCAAATGTGCTTTTTGCTCAAGATTCATTGCTTAATGAACCATCGAATTTGAGTGATTTTGTGTGGGCTTTTGGTCAATTCATTGATCATGATCTTTCGTTGACGGGGGATAGCAATGAAAATGCCTTGATTCCAGTTCCGATGGGTGATCCTTGGTTTGATCCTTTTGGAACCGGGGCATCCATGATTTTTATGCGTCGTTCAAAGAAAATGGATGGAACGGGAACTGATCCATCTAATCCTCGAGAACATGGCAATGAAATCACCGCTTGGTTAGATGCTTCTAGCGTATATGGTTCTGATCAAGAAAGAGCAGATTGGCTAAGGACTTTTTCAGATGGAAAAATGAAAACTTCCACCTATAATTTGTTACCATGGAATACGTTTACTGGAAATTTTGCCACTACGGTAGATTGGGACGCTCCTTTAATGGATGATGGTGTTCAGCTTTCTAATTATCATTTTGTAGCGGGAGATCCACGAGCAAATGAGCATCCATTATTAATTGCTTTTCATACCGTATTCGTGAGAGAGCATAATCGATTATGTGATACATTAAAAATAGATCACCCAGATTGGACTGACGAAGAACTATATCAATACGCTCGAAAAATAGTTGGAGGGTTGATTCAAAATGTAGTCTATAACGAATGGTTGCCAGCTATGGGAGTGAACGTTGATCCTTACCTAGGTTATGATCCCAATACTGATCCTCGGATAATGAATATATTTTCAGCAGCAGCATTTCGATTGGGACATACTTTATTAAATAGTACAATTCAGCGATTGGATAATGATGGAAATGAAATACAAGGGGGAAACCTGCAATTGCAAGAAGCATTTTTCAATCCTCAATCTATACTTTTCTTGGGTGGGGGAATTGATCCTTTGTTCAAAGGAATGGGCGCGCAAGTTGCCCAAGATTTAGATTGTAAAGTGATTGATGATGTACGGAATTTTCTTTTTGGCCCTCCAGGAGCAGGAGGTTTGGATTTAGTATCGATTAATATTAATCGAGGAAGAGAAAGAGGGCTACCTGATTTTAATACGGTTCGAGCGGACTTTGGTTTGACTCCTTATAGTAGTTTTTTGGAATTAAATTCAGATACTTTGATTGCTAATTCAATGGAGCAATTATATGGAGATATAAATAATATTGATCCTTGGGTTGGGATGTTGGCAGAAAATAAAATGCCAGATGCATTATTTGGAGCAACAATTATGGAGATAATGAAATCGCAATTTACAGCTTTGCGTGATGGTGATCGATTTTATTTTGAAAATGATAATGGTTTATCTGCGGATGAAATTGCGGAAATTAGAAATACCACACTTCATGATATCATCATGAGGAACACGAATATCACATTAATGCAGCCGAACGTTTTTGAGGCGATGCCACATGATGATATTTGCGATCCGAGCATTGCGAGTGGAATAGCAGGAGTAGTGACGAACGAACTTGGTGAAAATGTAGAACTTGTAGATATTTTGTTAGAAAATGACAGTACTACTTCAACCTCTTCACTTGGCGTATATGAAATGGATGTTTTGAATTGTCAAGAACATACGGTGACCTTAAGTCGAACAGACAATCCAGCAAATGGTGTGACTTCTTACGATATAGCTTTGATACAAAGGCATATTTTACACATAGAACCATTTGATAATCCTTTCAAGCTCGTTGCAGCAGATGCCAATCGTTCTGGTGATGTCACGACCTTTGATTTATTACACATTCGGCAAGTGATCTTGGGACTTGTTCCTGATTTCCCAAATAGTCCTGCTTGGGTGTTTTTTCCAGAAGATTTTAGTTTTGATGACCCGAGTGATCCATTGACTACTACGATTCCTAACAATGTGTATACGTTCTCGACTGGAGCTGATACTTTGACGATGAATTACATGGCATTGAAAATTGGAGATGTTAATAATACTGCGAACCCTAATTTGAATTCAGCGACAGAAACTAGAAATGAATTTGCAAGAGCATTGTTACTAAACTTGCAAGATCGTGAAGTTAAAGCAGGAGAGGAGGTTGATATTTATTTAAGATCAAATGAAGAAGAAGCTTTGGTAGGTTACCAATTTACTTTAAATTATGATTCCGAAGTTTTAGAATTTGTTGATATAAATTCAGAGGTAGTCGAAGATTTCAATATTAATAATTACGCTGTATTTGAAGATCGAGGAGCGGTGACTCTGAGTTATAATGGTGATGTTTTATTGGAAAAAAATAATACATTATTGCATCTCTCCTTTAGAGCAAAGCGAAGCGGACAATTGAGTGATTTACTTTTTATCAATTCAAATATTACCAAGGTGGAAGCTTACTCGGCAGAAGATGAATTTCTAGATGTTGATTTGAATTTTGAAAGTGAAGTTGTAGTGGAAGATCAGTTTAAGTTATATCAGAATCAACCAAACCCATTTAAAAATTCAACAGAGATCAACTTCTATTTACCTGCATCGAGTAATGTTCATTTAAAAATATTTGATCTTTCTGGAAGAGTATTGACAAGTGTGCAAAGGAATTTTGAGGAAGGATTACAGACTTTGACGATTGATGAAATAGACTGTGACGCAACGGGTGTTTTTTATTATCAGTTGGAAACAGAGTTTGGAATGTTGACAAGGAAAATGGTTCGAATTAATTAAAATATTCGAATAGTTTCTTTCCAATAAAAAAGCGAGGTAAAATATTTTACCTCGCTTTTTTTATTGAACTTTTCTAACTTTTCATTGTCAATAATCACCAAGCTAAATCGCTTAGAACCTTATTATTTTTTGTGAAAACGTTTCGTTATTTTTATTTATTTAAAAAATCATAAAACAAACAAAAAATGAATTCAACTGTAAAAAACATTCTAATCGTACTTGGTGGACTACTTGCAGGAGGCGCTGTAAATGGTGTATTGATTTCAATTGGTTCAAGCATCATTCCTCCACCTGAAGGAGTTGATATGACTACTACAGAAGGTTTGAAAGAGGGGATGTCTTTACTTCAACCCAAGAATTTTATTATGCCTTTTTTAGCTCATGCTTTGGGAACATTGGTGGGAGCATTTATTGTTGCCAACTTTGCAGAGACCAATAAATTCAATTTTGCGATGTTAGTAGGAGTATTTTTTTTAATCGGAGGAGCCATGATGGTCGTAATGGTTGGAGGGCCACTTTGGTTTAATGTTTTAGATTTAGTTGTAGCATATTTTCCAATGGCATGGTTAGGTCATCGGTTGGCAGTTGGAAAAAGCTCCATGGCTTAGGTTTTCCCTAAAATATGAGAGAGAGGTAGTCCTTGCAGATTTTCAAAATCTGCAAGGACTTTTTTTTGAGTAGGTTATTTTAAATTATTTCTTAATTACTTTTATTCCTCCTCGCACAATTAAATATTGTCCCAATAAGTATAAACTCATGATCCAAATATGCGCTTGCGGAACAGCTGACTTAAATTTATTCAAGGCAATGATCGAATCGGAAAGCATGAAAAGTAATGCTCCAAAAAACAATAACTGGAAAGTTTTTTTCTCCATAAATGTATTCCAATTTAGCGCAGCTAAAACCATCAAAATAATAACACTACTATAAACTGCAACAGGTAGTTGCATGGTTGCTTCCACATCAGGAAGTAGGTATTTTTGAAATCCTAAAAAGAAAATTAGAAAAGGAATGATCACCCATCCATTTTTCCATAAAAATCCTTTATTCCATGGTACTATTTTTAAAAATGCAATGGTGTATAAAATATGCGTGAATAAAAAGCTCAATAATCCAAATAAGAAAAAGTGTTCTCCTTTCGATTCTACAAACATTAAAAGTGTATCTCCACCCCAGCTAAAAAATAGTGCAGCCAAAATTAATTGTCGAAAAGTGGATCTGTGATTTATGGTTTGGAAATAAAACCAAAGTGCCAGAATGGGCATTAGTAATGGTTTTGAAAAGAATGCCAGAGTACTGTTATGAGTATAACCAGCCCACAGATTAGCCAAGGAAACTAATAGGTAAAGAGTAAATAGAATGTTGGTTTTATTAGGCATAAAAGAATGGTTGAAAAAAGGAAAAGCGATATTGAATACTCAACATCGCTTTTCTTCTTAAGGCTTTTATTTTAGTCCTTAAAGTCCTAGTTTCTTTTTGACTAAAGGAGTTACATCATCTGAGTCCTCCGCCGAAAGAATGAAGTTATAAAGGCTAGAATCGAAAATCATAGAGTAACCATTTTCTTTTCCAACAGCTTTAACCGCAGCATCCACTTTATCCAAAATGGGCTTAAGAATTTCATCTCTTTTGGAAGATACTTTCTGAATTACTTCTTGCTCCAAAGCAGCAATAGCTTCTTGTTCTTTGCCGAATTTTTCTTTAGCTTGCTTGATTTGTAAACCAGTCTTTTCACCAGCCTGAGCTTTTACTTGGAAATCTTTAACTTCTTTTTCCCATTTGGCAGCTCTTTCTTTGCCTTGCTTAACTAGTTGATCTCTATAAGTTTCTAATGTAGTATTTCCACTTTTAAGTTCAGGAACTTGCTCTAGTAAATTGCCATAGTTCATATGACCATATTTGTTTTGAGCTGCGAGGGGATTACCCGAAGCCATGATAACCATCAAAGCAAAAGCTAAAAAGGTAATTTTACGTATTAATTTCATTTTCAAATTTTTGTAAAAAAATATTTATTGGAGTATCTCAAAAGAGAGGATACTTTTAATCATTCTCAACAAAGGTAATGTTCCTAATTTTTTTAATCTAATTTTTAACTAAAGATTAATTATTTGAAATTTAACTCAAGTAAAGAATAGTTAAGATGAGATCTTAATTAGCTGGTATTCAGGGTGTTAAGTGACTTTAGGATATATTAACACTTTATTTAATTGTTAAAAAGTGTTAATTCGAAATATGAGTTTATTTGTAAAAAAAGATTAGAATCCTATCTTTGGAAACTAATGAAAGGAAGATGATTGATTAATATCTTCTTTGAAAAAATAACTTAAAATGATACAAGTAGAAAATTTATCTAAAGCATTTTCACTTTCTAGACAGCAACGAAAAGAAATCGGAACAAATGAACAGTCTGTTACAGCTGTAAATAATATTAGTTTTAATTGTCAGCCTGGCCGAATTTATTCATTGCTGGGACCTAATGGAGCTGGAAAAACAACTACGTTAAGAATGATGGCTACCATTCTTAAACCAACTGGAGGTAGTATTAAAATTAATGGATATGATGTTGTGGAGGAAGGAGTAAAAGTTCGGTCGTCGATTGGATTTTTGACTGGATCAACTGGATTGTATCAACGATTGACTCCCAACGAATTGACTAAATATTTTGCTGATTTATATGGTGTGGAAAAAAGTGTTTACGAAACTAGAAAAGATAAATTGTACACTTTGTTAGATATGCATGATTTTGCGAAAAAAAGAATTGGACAATTATCAACTGGGATGAAGCAGAAAGTTTCTATCACTCGAACGATGATTCATGATCCTGAGGTAGTTATTTTTGATGAACCTACTTCTGGGTTGGATGTAATTACTGCTGAAAATATTATCAACTTAATCCGAAATTGTAAGGAGGAAGGAAAAACGGTAATTTTCTCTTCTCACATTATGAGTGAGGTAGATTTGTTATGTGATGATTTGGCGATAATTCACCAAGGGAATTTGGTTCATTCTTCGACGATGGAGGAATTTAGAGATCAAATGCAGAGTAGAAGTTTGACGGAGGAGTTTATTAGGATTGTAAATGATGCATCTGGGGTAGGAGTTAGTTGAATATCGAATATCGAACAAGGAATTGAGATTTGAGAAGTTTGACGATACTTTTCAAAGAAAATACAAAATTAACATCGTCAAACTTCTCAAATTCTTGTTCTTAGATTGTTATTCGATATTCAAAAAAAAATCCTCACTTTCGAAAGAAAGTGAGGATTTTTTATGTTGAGATATTAATTACTGATTAGTACTTAACATCTAAAGATTTCAAAGTTTCGAAGTCCATTTGACCAACTGGTAAGTTGTTATCTCTTTGGTACTTCATCAAAGCAGCTTTAGTTCTAGATCCTAAAACGTTATCAATTGGCCCTGGATCATATCCTCGGCTTTTCAATGCACTTTGTACAGATCGAACCATTTCAGTAGTAATGTTACTACCACAAACCACTTCTCTCCATTCTGTGAATCCACCTTGCTTAACTAAGTTTCTCTTAGTAACGGTAGTGTACTCAGCAGGAACTTCGATAGCTCTAGTTTGAGCAGCCGCTTTTAATACTTTTTTAGAAACAGTAGCATATTCAGCAGGAATTTCTACAGATCTAGTTTGAGCAGGAGTTTTAACAACTCTTCTCGTTACAGTTTTGTAAACAGCAGGAGTCTTCTCTTCCCGAGTAGTCGCTGGAGTTTTCAATCTCGTTTTAGTAATTGTTGCATACTCAGCAGGAATCTCGATAGTTCGAGTAGTAGCAGGAGTTTTTACAATTTTTCTAGATACAGTTTTGTAAACAGCAGGAATAGTTTCTTCTCGAGTAGTCGCAGGAGTTTTCAAAACAGTTTTAGTAACTGTAGCGTATTCAGCAGGAATCTCAACAACTCTTTCAACAGGAGGAGTTTTCATTACTCTTGAAGTTCTAGTTGCATACTTAGCAGGAATAGTTACTTCTTTAGTACAGTTAGAGTTAGGAGTTCCGTCTCCACCAGCACAACCTACATTTACTTGCTTAGATACAGTTTTGAATTCAGCAGGAACTTCTACCAAACACCAAACTTGACAATCGTTAGGATCAGCAGAAAGACAGTTTCTGTCAGCTCTTTTCTTTACCCACTTAGTAGAAGCAGGACGAGTTTCAATTCTTTCAGTAACAGTTTCGAATCGTGGAGCTAAAGTTTCGATACGAGTAGAAGCTGCTTCAGCTTCATATTGCTCAGTAACGTTTTCGTAAACTGCAGGAATTACTTCGATACGAGTAGAAGCTGCTTTCGCAACTACTTGTTCTGCTTCAGTACCGTATTCAGCAGGAACTGTAATTAATCTTGTTTTTGCAGGAGTAACTTCAACTTGCTCAGTTACTGTTTCGTACACAGCAGGAATTACTTCTAATCTTGTAGAAGCAGCTTTTGATTCTACTGTTTCCGTGTAAGTTTCATACTCCGCAGGAACTTCTACTAATCGAATTTTTTCAGGAGTAACCATTACTTGCTCAGTAACAGTTTCGTATTCAGCAGGAATTACTTCCATTCTTGAAGCAGCAGCCTTAGCAACTACTTGCTCAGTAACAGTTTCATAAGCAGCAGGAATTACCTCAGTTCGAGTTCCAGCAGCTTTAGTTTGAACTTGCTCAGTAACAGTTTCGTATTGATCAGCGATCAAACATTTTGCGTAGCATTTTCCAGCTTCGCCATTAGGTGGCATTTCAGAAGTTGGTTGTGCAAAGGAAATAAATCCGCAAAGCATAAAAGCTACTGATAAAATAAGGTTCAATCTTTTCATAATTGAATGAATTGGTTTTGATTAATAAAAAAAGGTGGTTATTTAATAAAAGATAAATTTACTATGTCACAGTTATTAAATTTACAATTAGACCGCAAATTTACTTTTTAATATTTGGATAACATAAATAATGTTTAGTAATTATTTTCGGTTGTACTCCGTGATCAGAAGCATCTGACATTGGAACTACTTTTCCATCCTTATGTAGGATCTTGATTTCGTCTTTTTTCGTGGTGTAGGCACTATTAGTTTCTTTACCTTCAAACACCAAGAAATTGACTGCTTCAGAGCGACCTTTGGGTAAGTTGTTTACGACCTTCTGACGTAGTTCCTCAACATAGTCACTTTCAAAAGGCTCATTTTGCATTTTTATTTTAAATAATTTTCGCTCAATGATCCTTTTTGATAAAAAAGACAACACAAAATCATCATGTGTACTCCAACTTTTTAAAGCAGATAAAATATCAACATCATCCAGAGAAGCATATTTTTCTAATAAAACATCCCGATTTTTTTTAAAATCTTTTAAAGTTATATTTTCATATAGGAAAAATTTCAAACCTCTAGATGCTTCTAATTCAACTCCTTGTTGGGCTAATTCTTTAGCTCTTTTCAGCGTTCGAATCAACATTTGTTCGGCAGCTAAAACGGTCTTATGCAAATACACTTGCCAATACATTAATCGGCGAGCAATCAAAAATTTTTCAACGGAGTAGATGCCTTTTTCTTCCACCACTAGTTCATTATTTTTCACCGTCAACATTTTGATAATTCGATCGTAACCGATTACTCCTTCCGAAACGCCTGTGAAGAAACTATCTCGATTGAGGTAATCCATCCGATCCATATCAAGTTGACTACTGACCAATTGGTGCAAAAATTTCTTCGGATATTTGTTTTGGAATATCTGAATAGCAAGGTCTAATTTGCCCTTAAACTCTTCATTGAGTTTTTGCATAAAAAGCTCCGACAACTCCTCGTGGTGAACATTTACTAGCGTGTGTTCCAAGGCATGAGAGAATGGCGCATGTCCGATATCATGTAGTAAAATTGCAATTAAAACCCCACGAGCCTCTTTTCTAGAAATCTCGACATCTTTTGATTTTAATGTTTCGATTGCTTGGGTCATTAGATGCATCGCACCAAGTGCGTGATGAAATCGAGTATGCAACGCTCCAGGATAAACATAATGGGAGAGTCCCAGTTGTGAGATCCGTCTCAGCCGTTGATAGTATGGATGTTCTATTAAGTCAAATATAATTCCGTGAGGAATACTCGTGAAACCATAGACAGGATCGTTAAATATTTTTTTCTTATTCATAAAAGATGCAATGTTGCTTTTTTCTGTTCATTTTAGGCGACCAGATTTTAAGCAGACAAATATAAGAGAATCTAAATTCCCAAATTCTTCAGAATAATCTTTTTTGAAAAAATATCTAAAGAGCCCTATGCGTTTTAATGAAGTTGTATGCTAAATCATCAAGATTTTTTTTTGACAACGTCAATTATTCAAACCGAATTTTACTTCCATTTCAAAGAATCTTTTTTCTCCGACAAAAGTAATAATTAGATGGATTACTCTTAGAAAGGGTTGCGTCATATTTTTACGGTAAGTATTTTTAATACTCTTTGGTGGGGACAAAACGAGATATTGAGGAGATAATAAAAATAATCTAATATTGATAAAATCTCATTTTTACTTATAGCTGATGTTTTTTTTGTTTTTTTGTGAAAAACTAAGCGAGGAATCGCTTAATAATTTTTAGTTTTAAAAATCATGATATATATAGTAGTAATATTTACACACTAAATTTTTATATAAAAAACCTGTTTCGATAATCGGGACTAAAACCAACAGTTTACTTATGGAAAAAATTAAAATCCTTTGGGCAGATGATGAAATAGATTTGTTGAAGCCACAAATTATGTTTTTGGAAAAAAGAGATTATGAAGTGGTCGCAGTAACGAATGGACATGATGCCTTGGAAGAGTGTGAAAATAATAATGATTTCGATGTGGTATTTTTAGATGAAAGTATGCCTGGTTTGACTGGACTGGAAACTTTGGCAAAAATCAAATCCACCAATCCTCACCTTCCTGTAGTCATGATTACTAAAAATGAGGCTGAAAATGTGATGGAAGAGGCACTCGGCTCCCAAATCACAGACTATCTAATCAAACCAGTCAACCCCAATCAAATTTTATTGACCTTAAAAAAAATCATAGATAAAAAAGATTTGGTGAGTGAAAAAACCAACTCTGATTATCAACGTGAGTTTCGTCAAATTTCGATGGATATCAATAATAATCCAGATGTAACAGAGTGGGTGGATGTGTATAAAAAAATCATCAATTGGGAGCTCAAATTAGATGCATCGACTGGAACTCAAATGGGGGAAATACTTACGATGCAAAAGACGGAAGCAAATGCGGAATTCTCAAAATTTATAGAAAGAAAATATATAGACTGGATCAGTAATCCAGATGAAGATACTCCGATCATGTCGCATAATTTGATGCGCAATAAAGTTTTTCCAAAATTAAAAGATGACCAGCCAACCATTATGTTGTTGTTGGATAACTTGAGATATGATCAATGGAAAATTTTGGAACCATTATTTACAGAATTTTTTAGAGTCGAAGAGGAAGATTATTTTTATAGTATTTTACCTACGTCAACTCAGTATTCTAGGAATTCAATTTTTGCTGGAATGATGCCATCTGAAATTCAAAAACATTATCCAGATTGGTGGTTAAATGATAATGAGGAAGGTGGGAAAAATATGCGAGAACATGATTTGCTCAATGAACAAGTTCGACGAATTGTGCATAAACCAATTCGAGTGGATTATGTCAAAGTGACCAATGTAGCAAAAGCGAAGCAAGTTCAAGACAATATTTTGAATTATATGAATAAAGACCTGACGGTGATTGTCTATAATTTTATTGATATGCTCTCACATGCGAGAACGGAAATGGAAGTACTTAAAGAATTAGCTGGAGACGAAAAAGCATATCGTTCGTTGACTCGATCTTGGTTTGAAAATTCTTTACTATGGGATGCCTTGCAAACCGCAGCAGAAAGAGGTTGTCAACTTTTAGTAACAACTGACCATGGAACAATTCGTGTGAATACTGCTTCGAAAGTAGTAGGTGATCGAGAAACGACAACTAACTTAAGATATAAGGTAGGTCGTAATTTACAGTATGAGAAAAGAGATGTTTTGGAAATTAGAGATCCAAAAGATGGAAAGTTACCTCGCCCAAATATGAGTTCTACTTTTATTTTTGCGAAGGAAGATGCCTTCTTTTTGTATCCAAATAATTACAACCATTTCCACAAATATTATAAGAACACTTTCCAGCATGGAGGGATTTCTTTGGAGGAGATTATTTGTCCGTTCATTACTCTTTCGAGTAAGTGATGAGTTATAAGCGATGAGTGATGAGTGATGAGTGTTCCCACAATGGAGACACACTCATCACTTATCTCTCATAGTTCATCACTCTTCATCAACCGTTATTCCACATAACTTTTCCTTTCTACCAATGCCAGCCAGCCATTATCCAATGGCAAGTACCCTTGATCGTAGCAGAAGTAATAAACTTTTCCAGCTTTAGTTTTATACACATTCGTGAAGTAGCTAAACTTGAATCCTTTTTCCATTAATTTGTCTTTATGGATTTTTGATTTTCCATGCGGATTAAGTTCGGCGAGGATACGGCGATTTTTTCGAAGGATATTATTGATATTGCGGACGAAGTTAGTAGCGTCGCTATTGAGTTTATTATTATAGGAACTGCGGCAGCTGTCGCTACAGAATTTTTTATCTGCACGACCAATGAATTCGTCGCCGCACTCGAGGCATTTTTTTTTCATGAATTGTAATTAGACTAAAAAGGACTTAAAATTAATGGAAATAATTATAATATCCATAGAGTTGCCAGCAGCATAAGCATTATAGAGTTGAAAGGCTTTGATCAAGATGTACATTTCAAAAGATTAGTCTGCTACTTGAGCTAACATGAATTAATAACGAGAAAAATCGTGGAATAAAAAAAAGAAAATAACATCTCTAGAAATTTTCTAATTTTGATCTCCTTTTTCAAGGTCTTTTTACCACGGTATAAAGTTTAAAAATTAAAATAAAAACAGCTTAGCTGAAAATCATGTTCAAGAGAGTATATCTGGAAATATCAAATATTTGTAATGTGCAATGTTCGTTTTGCCCATTGGTGGAAAAGGATAAAAAAATAATGGATTTGGATGACTTCGAAGCCATC
>CAYGRM010000033.1:0-29598 GCA_964352225.1 uncultured Saprospiraceae bacterium
TGATTTCTGTTTTCAAAAAACTACGAAGCATATAAAAAGCCCCGGCAATGATGGCAATGATGACCAGGTATTTTACCCCTTGCCCCATTTTATTTTTGTTCTGCTGCAAAGTTGGAATTTCTCTATCCATGATTTTATCTTAATGTTTGATAAGAAAAGTCCAATGGCTATGCCAAAACTAAAGGTGTTGATAATCAATAGATTATGAAATTAAAAAAAGATAAAGTTGTTCGATATCGCACACTTTGTGTTTGAAAATGGGAAAGGAAATAGAGTGCTATTCTAAAGACCATTTTAATCTGGAAGAATAGTTATTTTTAAACCAAAATAAATTTATCACGTTTGTTTTGTACAAAAAAGAAAATAAGATATTCCGTATTGGATATTTTTTTGTTCAAAAAAGCATATCAAAATAATTAAAGAAGAAAAAATGAAAAGACGAGAATTCATCAAAGGCTCTGCAATTATTGGGTTAGGCATTGTTCATGGTTGCCAAGTCACTCCTAATTCTGGGATGTATCAAGACCAGACGAAAAGAAAGATTTATAGGATTTTGAGTGCTGATGGAGTGAATGTAGGAACACTTCCTGTGCTACGAGCTTTTGCGGGAAATCATTTGGATCATGTCTCACCATATGTTATGTTCGATGAATTTGGACCAGTTAATGTAAAAGCAGGAAGTGATCCTTTGAGGGTGGATGCCCATCCTCATGCTGGGGTGACTCCGACAACTTATTTTTTGGAAGGAACAGGTCATCATAAAGATAGTTTGAATTATGATTTCCAAATTGGAAAGGGAGACTTTATGATGTTTAGTTCGGGAAGGGGAGCCATACATATGGAAGAGTCAGGGTTGCAACTTTATGATAAAGGTGGAATATATCATGGTTTTCAAATTTGGTTGAACACGCCTTCGAAGTATAAATTTGATGCGCCCACTACCATGGTTCATCGATTGGAACATATGGATACCATCGAAACCAAAGATTATTGGATCAAGGTAGTGCTGGGAGAATTGTTTGATGCAAAGTCGAAAATAGAATTGTTGTCGCCTGCATTTTATTATCATGTAAAAATGAAAAAAAATGCTCGACTTGATATCCCAACCAATCCTGAGCATAATGCCTTTGTCTATTTGATTAATGGAGAATTAGAAGTAGAAGGTGCTCGGCAAGTCAAAAAAAATCAAGTTGTTTTATATCAAAGAGGAGAAAGTTTAGTTAACCTTTATTCAAAAGAAGAGACGGAATTTTTAGTGTTGGGAGGACAGCCATTGGATGAAAAGGTATATTCCTATGGCCCATTTGTCATGAATAATGAAGCACAGATTCGACAATGTATGAAAAATTATCAAGCTGGGTTGATGGGGAATCCTGAATTAGTGAATCGATAATTTTAGATTGATTAATTTTTTTAATTTAAGAAGACGTTTACTTTTTAATATTGTCTTTAACTAAGTACAAATTATATAGTTTAGCGCATGTTTAAATTTTAATATTTGAAAACCAATGTCTTATGATTTTGACTTCAAAATCACGCACTCATTTATCTCGATAAACTCGCTTGCGATTTTTTTGACAAAACTATAAACTATTGATATTCAGTTCATTAAAATTTTAAACATGAACTCATTTTTTTGAATTTTATCAAACAAAACCAACTAATCATGTTTAAGAAACTTTACCTTTTCTTTTTCCTTTCTTTCTTTTTTTCCTTTCAAATAAATGCTCAAGAAAATCCAATTGTCAGATATCCTAGTCTAAGTCCTGATGGTTCAAATATCAGTTTTAGTTATCAAGGAGATATCTGGACAATGCCTGTTTCGGGTGGCGTGGCGAGAAGACTAACCATCCATGAAAGTTATGAATCCAAACCACAATGGAGTCCTGATGGGAAACAAATTCTTTTTCAAGGCAACCGATTCGGCAACAATGATTTGTTTGTGGTAGATGCCAATGGAAGTGTTCCAAAGCGATTGACTTATCATTCCACTAATGATGGCGATGCTCGCTGGGGAATTGATGGAGAGATTATTTTTAATACTCGACGTGCATTTCAGCAAGTAGAACGGGAGCAAGAAATACATTCGATTAATAAAAATGGAGGAACACCTCAACGAATTATGGATGCTGTTGGGTTAATGCCTTCACCTTCGCCAGATGGAGACTATATATTGTTTGTTAAAGGAAACTGTCGAGTGGAGCGAGAGGCTTATACTGGACCAGCTCATCGAAGTTTATGGTTGTATAATAGGAATAGTGAAACCTATATGGAGATGACGGATTTTGAAGGGCAGGAGGTTTATCCTGATTGGGGAAATGGGGAAATATTTTTTTTAAGAGCTGTCAATGGTCGGTATAATATTTTTAAACTCAACCTAGATGCTGATGGAAAAAATCCAGATCGATTAAAGCAATTGACAGATTTTAAGGATGAAGGGATTCGTTATTTTGATGTGAGTGAAGATGGATCTAAGATTGTTTTTGAAAGAGGTGTGAACGTGTTTACGATGGATACCAAAACTCAAAAGATTTCTAAAGCTTTGAAAATTCAAGCGGCACAAGATTATCGTTTTGATCCGATCGAGCATAAAACTTTTTCAGATGATGCTACGGAGTTCTCGCTTTCTCCTAATGAAAAACAAATTGCATTTATCGTTCGGGGAGAAGTTTTTGTCTATTTTAATAACAAAGAAAAATAGCGATCTGTCCAATTGACCAATCATCCATTTAGAGATAAAGAACCAGTTTGGTTAAATGATACAACCTTACTTTTTGTTTCTGATCGTGATGGGAAATTTGATTTGTACGCTGTTCATTCGAGTGATGCGAAGGAAGTTGATCTATTCAAAACATTCAAACGGAGTGTAAAAAAAGTATCTAATGGAGCTGAGGATGAGGAGGGAATGGTTATTTCTCCAGATCGAAAAAGGATTGCTTACCGTCGAGGTCGAGGAGTTTTAGTAGTAGCAGATATTTCAGCTAATGGAGATTTGTCCAACGAGAAAATATTAATGGATGGGTGGGCTACTCCAGGCGGAGTGAGTTGGAGTCCTGATAGTAAATGGTTAGCATATGCTGCAAGTGATTTAGAATTTAATCGAGAAATTTATATTCATCATGCTGACGGAAGTCAAAAACCGGTCAATGTTAGTTTGCATCCAAGATCTGATTCTTCACCAATGTGGAGTCGAGATGGCAGTAAGTTAGGATTTTTGTCTAATCGTAATAATGGAGATACGGATGTTTGGTTTGTTTGGCTAAAAAAAGAAGATTGGGAAAAAACTAAGCAAGATTGGGAAGATGCTGATGAGGAAGAAGAACCTAAAAAAGGCAAAGGAAAAAAAGCGGATAAGGAAGGGGCAGATGAGGCGGATAAAGAAGTAGAATCGATTCAAATTGACTTTGAAGATATTCATGAACGCATCGAACAAGTGACTCGTTTGGCAGGGAATGAAGGTAACTTAATGATTTCTAAAGATGGAGAGTCATTTTATTTTTCAACTAATGGAGGAGGTCGTCAAGGATCACCTGGGCCAGCAAGTTTGATGTCCGTAAAATGGAATGGAGAAGATGTAGAAACAATGGTGGAGAAAATTGATATCTCAAATTTGTCGCTGGATATAGATGGAAAGAATCTATATGGAATTAAGCGTGGGGGAAGTTTGACTAAAATAAAAATTGATGGAGGGAAACAAGAGGGACTTGGTTTTCAAGCAAAATTAGATATCGATCATCAGCAAGAACGGAAACAAATTTTTGAGGAAGGCTGGCGAAGATTACGAGATGGATTTTATGATCCAAATTTTCATGGTCAAGATTGGAATAAGTTAAGGACTAAATATTATGACCGCTGCATGAATGCTTCCACTCGACAAGATTTTCAGACTTTCTACAACGAAATGTTGGGTCAACTCAATGCCAGCCACATGGGATTACGAGGTGGAACTTCACCTGAAGATCTACAAAGTGAAAAAACTGGCTTACTTGGAATAGAAGTAGAACCGATTTCGCAAGGTGTAAAAATTACTTCAGTCGTTCCGAATACGCCTGCCGATAGAACGGAAAGTAAATTGAATGTTGGAGATGTTATTCGTTCCGTTGATGGAGAAAATATTTCAGCTACGAATAATTTTTATAGTCTTTTAAATGGAAAAACAAATGAAAAAATATTGTTAGAGGTGGTTGATGAAACAGGTAAATCGAGAGAAGTTGTTATTCGACCAACTGGTTCTTTGCGAACTGCTCTTTACAATGATTGGGTAAAAGAACGAAAGCGATTGACTGAAGAATATTCTAATGGACGACTTGGTTACATCCATATTCAAGGGATGAATTGGTCTAGTTTCGAACGTTTTGAAAGAGAGTTGACCGCAAGTGGACTGGGAAAAGAGGGACTCGTGATTGATGTTAGATTTAATGGAGGTGGTTGGACGACGGATATGTTGATGGCAGTTTTAAGTGTTCGCCAGCATTCCTATACCGTTCCTCGAGGAGCTGCGAAAAGTTTGGAAAAGGAAAATTTAAAATTCACCGAAACATACCCTTTTGGCGAAAGACTT
Source organism: uncultured Saprospiraceae bacterium (assembly GCA_964352225.1). GTDB lineage: Bacteria > Bacteroidota > Bacteroidia > Chitinophagales > Saprospiraceae > CAJQQY01. Next base: position 4,562 of record CAYGRM010000033.1, read on the forward strand.
CCTTTGTCGAGTTGGACAAAACCATCAATTGCACTTTGTAATGAAAATAGCTATTCTAATGCTGAAATTTTTTCACACGCTTACAAGCAATTAGGCATTGGAACTTTGGTCGGGATGCCTACTTTTGGAGCGGTGATTTCAACTGGATCAAGTAGCTTGATGGATGGTTCTTCGGTTCGAATGCCTTTCAGAGCTTGGTATGTTAAAGCAACGAAAAAGAATATGGAATGGGGACCAGCGGTTCCAGATATTGAAGTTCAAAATTCTGCTGATGGAAAAGCGAAAGGGGAGGATGAGCAATTGAGAAGAGCGGTGGAAGTTTTGTTAGGACAGATAAAAAGTAAATAAGAACAAGTAGATTTTATTCGTTTGGCGTTGAACGTTAGACGGAGAGTAAGATCTATTATTTTTCATTAAAAAATCCTTCCAGTCAAGATTGATTGGAAGGATTTTTTTGTTAGAGTTGAAATTAATTTAAACTTCTTCCTTTTCCTTTTTGGCTAAATAAAATAACTCAGAACAGTTTTCTCTTGTCAAAATTTCATTAGCGACTCGGTGAATATCCTTTGAGGTAACTTGTTGATACGCAACAGCTTCTGAATTAATTAATTCCGCATCACCTAGCAATTCGAAGAAAGCTAAATTGATTGCTTTGTTCAAAACACTCGCCTCTGAAAACTCTAAAGAGCTTTCCATTTTATTTTTGATTTTAGCTAATTCTCGTTCTTCGACGATCTCATTTTTCATGGCTTCGAGTTCTTTCCAGATAGCGGCTTCCGCTTGTTCCATCGAGATTCCATCCGCAGGTTTTCCTTCCACGATCAGTAAACCTGGGTCGATGTATCCAGTTACGTAGGCATCAATTTGCGTGAAGAGTTGTTCCTCTTTCATCAATCTTTGATACAATCTAGAGGAACGACCATTTCCCAAAATATCCGATAATAAATCAATTGCGTAGTAATTTTCATCTGCTCGGCCAGGCGTGTGGAAAGCTAAATACAAGGCATTGCTTGGAACGTTTGCTTGATTTTCTTTTTGTCGAAATTCGCTTTGTTTTGGCTCTTGTGGTAAATTTCTAACATAAACATTGCCACTTGGAATATCACCAAACCATTTTTCAACCAATGCTTTTGCTGCATCAAGTTTGATGTTTCCAGCGATCACTAGAATCGCATTATTAGGGCAATAGTATTTTTTGAAAAATTTTTTGACATCATTCAACGTCGCATCTTCGACATGTTTTGGCACTTTCCCAATCGTAGGAATTCGATACGGATGCACTTTATAAGCCAAGTCAGAAAGATGGTGCCACACATCTCCGTAAGGTTGATTGAGACAAGTTTCTTTAAATTCTTCCACTACGACTTTGCGCTGAACATCCAAACTTTTTTTACTAAAATTCAAACTATTCATCCGATCAGATTCCAACCAAAGTACCGTTTCTATATTTTCCATCGGAACCAAATCATAAAAATTGGTGATGTCAGAATTAGTGAATGCGTTGCACTCCCCTCCAGCCATTTGAATTGGATCATCGAAGTCAGGTACATTTTTCGAACCGCCGAACATTAAGTGTTCGAATAGATGTGCAAAACCAGTTTTGTCAGGAGACTCATCACGCGCACCCACATTATATAAAATATTGACTGCTGCCATTGGTGTACTATTATCTTCGTGTACTAAAACTCGCAGTCCATTTTTTAAAGTAAATCTTGAAAATTCGATCATATTATTTTTTGCTTAGGAGCATGATTTTTAATGTAATTAATTCACCACAGAAAACGCGGATTTCCACAGATATAAAGAATAACTATCTGTGGAAATCTGTGTTCATCTTTGGTGAAAGAAAACAAAATTACCCTTTTTTCAGGATAAAAATATTTTTCATACACCAAAAGTATTCTTCCCTACATCTCTAAAAATAACTAAGCGATTGAAACCATTTTATCGCTCAGTTAAAAACCTTCCGTAGCTGCTGACTTTAGTCGGTAGCAAATAATAATAAAAAAAACATTGGCAAAAGCCAAAGGTAAACTCCACTAGAGTCGCGCCAACAAAATCGTTTTGCCTTTTTTATAAAGTATTAAAAATCAATAAGTTATGACAAAAAATGACATTTCAAGATTACGAAAAAATAGATCGGTGAATTTTAAAATAGGGTTAATTGCTTCCTTAAGTTTTATCATCATGGCATTTAATTTTACCTCACCTCAATCCAATTCTTCGGAAAAAATAGCAGGAGACAGACCAATCGAAACTCAGGAAATTCAAATGCCTCGATCATCTCATAAAAAACCACCTCCACCTCCAAGCGTTGACCTTTCAGATCAGATCGAACCTGTCGATGAAGTGGAGTTAACTGAGCCCATAGAACCTCAACCCATCTCAATGGATATTGATGATGACCCAGAGCCTTTTTTTGATGACCCAATCGGTAATGAAATAGATGAGATTGAACCTGAGGTGGAAGAGCCGGTGGATATTTTAGTGGAGGAACCTGTACGGGATTTTGCAGAGTACATGCCAAGCTTTGGAACATGCAATTATAGTGAAATGACAAAAGGGGAATATAAAGCATGTTCAGATGCAGCCTTGCTCCAATATTTTGCGAAGCATTTAAAATATCCAACGATCGCTCGAGAGAATAGAATTGAGGGAAAAGTTATTATGCGATTTGTGATTGATGAAAATGGTGATGTCCAAAATGCTAAAGTGTTGCGCGGCGTCGCAGGAGGATGTTCTGAAGAAGCATTACGAGTGCTCAATAGTATGCCAAAATGGAAGGCAGGAAGACATGGTGGACGAAATGTAAAAGTGAATTTTACGATGCCGGTCTTATTTAAATTACAATAGGCTTGATGATGTAAATATAGTGTTATGAAAATAATAAAAACTTAAAACTTGGTAGTTTTTCGACGACAGGAAAGGGTGGATTCTGAAAGGGATTGCCCTTTTCGTTTTTTATTTTTGCCGCTGACTTTTTATGACTATTATGACTTTTCGCTGTTTTAATTCCTCTGTGAATAGTCATAATAGTTATAAAAAGTCAGCGGTAAAAAAATTAATTATCCTTCAACAACATCACCGCATTCTGCATCATCCTCGAAGGCCCTCGCCAAAACATCCGATATTGCGTATTATCCAAAAAGAAAACCACCTTCCCTTTGCCCATATTTTTCACTCCGGCAAAAGTATTTCCAGCAATATGTTGTAGGTTTTCTTTGGAGGCATAACCTGATGCTAACAATTCATTTACATTTTTAGAATAGTAGCCTACAGTTTCGAAACTTGGACTTGGAGCCAAAGCTAGTGAGCCAAATTTCAAAGCAAATAAATCATCCCGCATTCCAAATGCCAAAGGATTTGATGCATCAATATGCGCATTCAGAGCTGACCCTGGAATATTTTTTTTCCCATGGAAATCTTCTTGATTTTGGTAGGTTAGATATTTGGCATTGTCGCTAGAATCTTTTTTTACTTCTAGTAATTTTACATCAGTAAAACCAGATTTTTCTTTAGTGAAAAAAGTAGCAGCACCCTCCGTTGCAATTAAAACGCCTCCGCGGTTGACCCAATCTTTTAGTTTCGCTAAACTTTTTTCCCCAAATAAATCTTTCAAATGGTTAGGATCAGCACCAGGCAAAATTAACACATCATAATCATTCAAATCTGCAAAACCATATCTTGAACCAAAACGAGGCATGTCTGTCTGTTCCAAAATTGATGTACGAATTCGCTCTACGGGAAGCTCCGTAATTTTATCAAATAAAAAATAAAGTTGACCACCTGTATAAGTTGAAAATGGAGGTTCAACTAACATCGCGACCTTGGGTTGATGAATTGGTTTACTATTATTGGAAGCCAAATCAATCCCTTTCAGCATCCTTCCAGTTTGCTGTCCATCGATGACAATATCACAAGCGTTGGCAATTTCAGCTAAGTCCTTTTCGATAGCATCCCACTTGTCTCGATTCCTTCCTTTTAGCAAAATTAGACTGCCTGCTGACCAAGTTTTTTGATCAGTTGAAAATGGTTTTTGTGCACAACGGACACGGTAACCTTTTTTCCATAACATCGATAATGCTTTGGGGGCATTCGTTTGTTTCCATTCAATTGTGTAAGCATAGTTAGCATTGGAAATAGTAACTCCTTTAGGTGGAATTGGTATTTCTTTTACCTCGATAGTTTTTATTCCTTTGTTTAATGATTTGATAATCAATGGGTTAGAAGTATAAAATGCATTCAAGTTATAAGCTAAAGGAGCAGCCCAAGTGGACATATCATACATCACAGAATCTTCGATAGCCATGTTTGGAGAAAGAATACTATTGATGAATAAGTGTCGAGATTGATCAGTCGAAACGATAAAAGAACCTTTTGGAAATGTTTTGCCTGCCTGCCGGTCAGGCAGGTTAGAAATATTTTTCCGCTGATAAGAAGTGGCATTTTTTACTTGAAAAGATTCTTCTGATTGATGAACTTTGACACCATGTTTTAATAAGATATTGATTAATTCATATAAATGTCCATCTGGTTCGTCAGGGAAAATATACGCCTTGATATCGCTTTTGCTACTTTTTGGATTCAGCGTTTCGTAGGTGTATTTTAGGAAAATATCTTTCCGTTCCGCTGCTTTTTTTAAGGTGGCCAAAGAGGTCGTGTAGTGATCAAAAATCCGTTGTCGCAAAGTCAAAATATATCCATCATTTGTTTTTACGGCTCGACCACCTGCGATTCCACCTTGTTCCGTCAACATGCCAACTGCACCCATCACACTCGGATAACTCGATCCATAACCTGGATAATAAAAGTCAAATGCTTCACGCGTGAAATAGTTGATTTGGTTTTTATCAAACTCCGCAATATTCGCTCGACCAATGGTATCTGCCAATGCTTCGTAGGCGTCTGGCAACAATAAGTTTCGAGGTGTTGTTCCTGGAACAGTAAAATAATTACTATGATATCCTTGCTCGTGATAATCTACATGAACCTGCGGCATCCACTTCTGATAAACAGAAATATGTCCCCTTGATTCAGGATGAATCAACCAAACCCAATCTCGATTTAAATCAAACCAATAGTGATTAGTTCGACCATTTGGGAAAGGTGCGTGATGTTCCAAATCATGTGGTTCAATAGCTAATTCACTTCTTTGTACAGAATTATACCAAGTGGTGTATCGGTCTCGACCATCAGGGTTAATGCACGGCATCATGACGAAAACAGAATTTTTTAAAATGGCTTTTGTTTCGTTATCATCGGCAGCAGCCAAGCGATAAGCTGCTTGCATAGCTGCTTCGGTGCTCGACGCTTCGTTGCCATGAATATTGTAACTGTAAGAAACAACCACAGGTTGATTTTTCATTAATTCAGCTGCATCGGTGGCAGAAATATTTTGAGGATCAGCAAGTCGAAGGTTATTTTTTCGAATGGGTTCAATGTTTTTTTGATTCTCCTCGGAAGTGATGACGAGGTAAATAAGCCTTTTGCCTTCGTAAGTTTCTCCATAAGTATCAATGGTGATGCGAGGAGAGGCTGCTGCTAATTTTTCAAAATAATCTAGGATGTCGGCATGGATAGAAAATCGTTCACCTAACTTATATCCTAATTCAGAGGCGGGAGAAGGGATATTTTTATTGTAAGTTAAGTCTGGATCAAATGCAAAACGATCTTCAATTAATTGCTGCGCAAAAAATGAAGTCGTAAAAAAGAGTAGCATAATTACAAATGATGTTTTCTTAGGATAGAAATATTTTCTCATTATTTTTAGATTTTGTTTTGATGAAAATAGAATTGGAAAGGTAGGTTTTTTGCCGCAGATTTTTTATAAAATAGAAGTCAGCGAAAAGCCATAAAAAAGTCACAAAAAGTCAGCGGCAAAAAAACTATTTATAAATTGATCGTAATTCCCACTTTTTTTTGACAGCTAATAATCGAATTATAATCACTAGACCACTCGTCAAAACATATTGTACATCTCGATTGATATTTATTTTTTCCAAAAGTAAAAAACCAACGGCACCAATTACACATGCCGATGCGTAAATTTCTTTTTGTAAAATTACTGGAATCTCATTGACTAAAATATCTCGAATTAGTCCTCCAAAACTTCCTGACATCGTTGCTAAAATCACACAAATAATCGGATGTAACCCAAATTGTAAACCAATCTCTGCACCCGTAATCGTAAAAATTCCTAGACCAATCGTATCAAAAAGGAAAAGTGTTTTACTCAACTTTCCCATCCTTTCTCTAAAAATAATTCCAATAATGGTAGACCCAACTATAATATATAGGTAGGTCAAATCAGTCATCCAACCTACTGGTGTTCGTCCAATCAACATGTCACGCAAAGTTCCACCGCCAATAGAAGTGACAAATGCGATGATGAAAATCCCAAAAATATCCAGTCGTTTATTGATGGCAGCCATCGCTCCAGAAAGCGCAAAAGCGACTGTTCCAAGCAAATCAAATATTTGAAATAATGACATTTGAGAAATGATTTTTATTTGAAATGCAAAGATAGTTTTTGGTTTTAGATTTAAATTGTAAGTTGATTTTTTATTTGGGGGAAGTTTTATTTCTTTTGTAAAAATAAAATCTCGAATATGAAAATTACAGAGCTCCATATTTATCCAGTCAAATCCTTAGGAGGTATTTCCTTACAAGAGGCAAGATTAACTTCAAAAGGGTTAATGTATGATCGCAATTGGATGTTATTGGATGAAAACGGCGTATTTATGACGCAAAGGAAATTTCCTCAAATGGCATTGATCCAAACTAAGATAGAAAATGGTGATTTGATTTTTTCTCATTCCGGGCATGGTAAAAAAGCTGGAAGAACTGCAAGCATTCCTATTTTAAAGAAATATGGCGTAACCCTTCGATCAAAAGTGTGGAGCAACAGCTGTGAGGTCCAAAAAGTAGATTCGATAGGAGAGTGGTTTTCTGAAATTTTTGGATTTCGATGTACGCTAGTTTTTTTTCCAGAAAAAAATATTAGAACCAAAGAAACGGAAAATGGAACTGTTCAAAACTTGACAAGTCTTTCTGACAAATCACCAGTTTTGATAACAAATACAGCTTCTTTAGAGGAATTGAATGGGCGATTGGAAAATAAAATATCCATGAATCGCTTTCGTGCTAACATTATATTTACGGGAAAAGAAGCATACGAAGAAGATATTTGGGAAAAGGTGAAAATTGGGAATACAATATTTAATACAGTTGAAATTTGTGGGCGATGTAAATTGATTAATGTTGATCATTTGACAGGCGAACCGACAGGGCAACCTTTAGAAACTCTTTCAACTTATCGTAAAATGGAACGCGAAATTAAGTTCGGAATGAGGATGAGTTGTGAGGTAAAAAATCAAGAGCAACCGCTGATAAAACTAGGAGATGAAATAATAGTTGGTTGAAAAAATAATTTGTTCTTGAATGTAAAATATATGCCCTAAATAGCTAATAATACTTGATTTAAGTAATTGATTATCAGTTTTTTAAGCGACCTTTAGTTTTGTGTCAATAATTTTAAAAAGGCTGATTTAGATAAAATTTTAAGTAAGAAAATTAGCTTCAAAATTTTATCTTTGCAAAAAACATCTACATAAATGTCTAATCCATATAAGCATCTTTTATCACCTCTAGATTTAGGATTTACTACTTTGAAAAATCGCGTACTGATGGGAAGTATGCACACGGGACTGGAAGAAACCAAAAATGGTTTTGAGCGAATGGCAACTTATTTTGCTGAGCGAGCACGTGGTCAAGTTGGTCTAATTGTAACGGGAGGAATAGCACCTAATCGAGCAGGTTGGGTTGGCCCATTTGCTGCAAAAATGTCAACCAGTAGCGAGGCCAAAAAGCATGAAATTATTACGAAAGCAGTTCATGAAGAAGATGGAAAAATCGCCATGCAAATTTTGCACTCCGGACGATATGGTTATCATCCTTTTCTTGTTGCACCTTCCAAAATTAAATCTCCAATTACTCCTTTTAAACCATGGTTCTTGAGTCAAAGAGCTATTCGAGGAACGATAAGTGATTTCATAAATACAGCTGCCTTGGCACAAGATGCAGGTTATGATGGAGTAGAAGTGATGGGTTCTGAAGGATATTTAATCAATGAATTTTTGGTGGAAAAAACCAATCAGCGAACGGATGATTACGGAGGAAGTTATGAAAATAGAATGCGTTTTCCAGTTGAAATAGTCAAAGGCATTCGAGAAAAAGTTGGGCCGAATTTTATTATTATTTATCGATTGAGTATGCTGGATTTGGTGCATAAGGGGAGTACTTGGGAAGAAGTGGAATTGTTAGCACAACGAATCGAGGCCGCTGGGGCGACGATAATTAATACTGGAATTGGATGGCATGAGGCGCGAGTTCCGACGATTGCGACGATGGTTCCCCGAGGAGGATTTAGTTGGGTGACTAAGCGGATGATGGGTAAAGTAAATATTCCTTTGATCACTACCAATCGAATTAATACGCCTGAAGTAGCTGAGAAAATTTTGGCAGATGGGCATGCTGATATGGTTTCCATGGCGCGTCCATTTTTAGCTGATTCAGATTTTGTCATTAAAGCGATGGAAAATCGTGCGGATGAAATCAATACTTGTATTGGTTGTAATCAAGCTTGTTTGGATCATACGTTTAGTCGAAAAACTTCTTCTTGTTTGGTGAATCCACGAGCTTGTCACGAAACGGAATTGAATTATTTACCTACGGAAAATAAAAAGAAAATAGGAGTGGTCGGAGCTGGACCAGCAGGATTGGCAGTTGCAACTATTGCTGCCGAAAGAGGGCACGAAGTTCATTTGTACGAAGCTGCCTCAGAGATCGGTGGACAATTTAATATGGCAAAACAAGTTCCTGGAAAAGAGGAGTTTTATGAAACGTTGCGATATTTTAACCGCCAAATCGAATTGCAAGGAGTACACTTACATTTGAATAAAAAAGTAGATTCAGAGTTTTTATTGGCTCAAAAATTTGATGATATTATTTTAGCCACAGGTGTTAATCCTCGTAAGTTGAGTATTGAGGGAATAGATCATCCAAAGGTTTTAAGTTATGTAGATGTATTGTTACATAAAAAACCAGTTGGCAAATCAGTAGCAATCATTGGAGCAGGAGGAATAGGTTTTGATGTGGCAGAGTATCTTGCTCATGAGGGGGAATCTCCTAGTTTGAATGTAAAAGAATTTTTAAAAGAATGGGGAGTTGATCCTGATTATAAAAGTGGGGGAGCATTGGCCGAACCTAAACCAGCACCTTCGCCACGAGAAATTTATTTATTGCAAAGATCAAAAGGAAAATTAGGCGCAGGTCTTGGAAAAACAACTGGCTGGATTCATCGAGCAAGCCTCAAAATGAAACAAGTAAATATGCTTGGAAGTGTATCTTACGATAAAATTGATGACGAAGGATTACATGTTACCATTGGGAAAAAAGAGAAAGAAATATTACGTGTAGACAATGTTATAATTTGTGCAGGGCAGACACCAAGAGCTGATTTACTGGATGATTTGAGAGGGAAAGGAGTTGCCGTTCATTTGGTTGGAGGAGCAGAAGAGGCTCGTGAATTGGATGCGAAACGGGCGATTGATCGGGGTGCTAGGCTGGCAGCGGAGATTTAATTTTTTTTGCCACAGACTTATAAAGACTTTATCTATGACTTTTCACAGACATACCTTGAAAGTGATCTGTGAAAAGTCATATTCAAAGTCAAAAAAAAGTCTGTGGCAAAAAGAAATCATAAGTTATAAATATACTCAATCAAATTTACCTCCTTATCCAATTCCAATTTCTTCTTTAATCGATACCTTGCCTTCTGGACACTACTAGCCGAAATTCCCATCAACTGAGCAATTTCCTTCGTTGTCAAACCCATTCTAATGTAGGCACAAAAACGAGTATCATTATTATTCAAGGCATTATTTTCCTGATATAATTTTTCAAAAAAGTTGGGATGAACTTCTGCAAAATGTAATTTGAATTTTTGCCAATCATCATCAAAATTCATATTCATCTCAATATTTCGATCAATATTATTGACTTGTTTTCGTAATTGTTCATTATTTGAAACTTTAATGGTTCCAATTTTTTCCTTCAAATCAGTCAACATTTTATTTTTTTGCAACATGAACATCGTATTGCTCGCCAGCTCTCTTTCCTTGTATTCCAATCTTTCTTTTAATCGCTCACGTTCCTCCGTTTCGAGCATTTGTTCTACTTTTAGTTTTTCCAATTCCTCTTTTTGGAGTTGTACTTTTAACCTTCTTCGAACACTCAATTGGTATAAAAATAAAGCCACAATACCCAAGAAAATCAACAACCCATTTTTTACTAAATTCTCATAATATTTGATTTCCTTAAAAGCGACTAACTCTTGCTCTTGTTTTTCTAATGCAAATTGTGCGTTGACCGCAGCTAATTTATGTGCTGTTTTTTCTCTTTCAAGGGCAGCTTCAATTTGTTTTTCTTTCGCAAAGTAATCAAACGCTTGAGAGGTATTTCCTCGTTCGTTGTAAATTTCTTTTAGTAATTGGTAAGTGTATTGTTTTTTGTCAATCAAGTCATTCTCCTCGCAAATTTCTTTTCCTTGCATGGCAAACTCAATCGCTTTATCTAATTTTTTTTCTTTCTGATAAGAAATACCAATCAACAAATAATTGTAAGCCAAAAAATCTGGATTATTCGCTTCCTTAGCAATTTCAATATTTCGCTCACAAAATTTCCGAGCATCCTCATATTGCTTCATCGAAATCAAAGCACTACTTATATTACTTCGAGCGAGATAAATTTCTTCTGGGTAATTTAATTCTTCTGCCAACTCCAGATTCTTTTGAAAATATTTAAAGGCCTCCGTTGGAGCAGTATCCAAAAGTGCTTCTCCCAATTCTCTTGAAACAATATTTATAGATTCTTTTTCTTTTGCATCTTGATAGAGTTTAAGTGCTCGCTTCATTCGCTCGATCGATAGTTCAAAGTCTTCTTTGTTCGCTCGACCCTTGTGATGAAGGACATAAGCTTGCATTAACTTATTTCCTGAATCAACTGAAAGCTCTTCCAAATGCCCTGCATACTCTCGCGAAAGTTCCACACTATCTTCTTTATGATAAGCTACTCGAAGTAGATTTTTCAGCGCTTTCATCTGCCCCAAAGTATCATTAACCTCCCTTGATAATTCTAATGATTTATTAAAGTATTCTTTGGCTTTAATGGTAAAATCTTGTTGATAGTATTCCACTCCAATTTTGTCAAAAGCAGCAGCTTTTTTGCTTCCTTTGAGATTTTCAGCAACAAGGATCAGGCTATCTACATTTTGCCCAAAGCAAGAAGTAGTCAGAATAAATAGGAGGGTAATTATGATGGGTTGTCGGTACATTTGTAAGGCGAAAATATAAAATTTTGCTTGGAAAATCAGAAAGTTTTTTTTCTTAAAAATGGTATTAAAAAATTATTGAATATGAAAAAACAAAGTCTCGTTATTTTTTTTATTCAAAAAAGTAAGCGAATAAGGTAACGAAAAATGGAAAGGGGATAGTTTTAAAGCTGACTTATAATTATCTGAAATTAATCTAGGTTAGTCGAAGAAACTCTTTTATTCTTTTTTAGAAAAATACTTTAATAGAAATTATTTCACTAAAAAGTATAAAATTATGGGACATTCCGCTGATGCAATTAATCGCTTAAAGTCAAATAAAGCACTAAGAACTAAAGTCAATTCCTACGAAAATTTTAAAGACTATTCAAAGACCTCAACTTCGAACAAAAAGTATCATTTTAAAAGAGCATCCTCTAACGAATTAAAAAGATTGGAGGCGAGTAATCGAGCTTTTTTAAAAGAGCAAAAATTACGAAACCAAGTAGTTTTAATTTTTGGCTTTGCAATTGGCCTTGCCTTTTTATATTGGTTTAGTCAGACAGCAATTTGGGCGGGTTATGTCGAAGGATTTGGAAAATATGCGAGGTGATTTTTGCGAATGACAAAATGGTACTTCTATAAATTGTACGAATAATAACTAATTAACCAATAACTTAATAACCAAATGAAATCACCTAGAATCCTTTTTCATTTCTATCGTATTTTATTTGTGGCTTTTTTAATCCTTTAAAACCATACTCATGTGCGGAATATTATCTTCTAAATATTCTTCACCAACTTCTTTAAAACCCAAATTTCGATAAAAATCCAAAGCATAAACCTGTGCCGATATTTTTACTTTTTGATGAGGAAAAAGTTTTTTGCACCATTCAATCGAGGCAATCATTATTTCTTTTCCAGCACCTTTTCCTCGCACTTTTGAAGAACTAACCACTCGACCAATCGAAGCATAATTTTCATACGAAATTCCTTTTGGAAGCAGTCGAGTATATGCCACCAAATCGCCATCTTCATCCCAGCCCATCACATGCCAAGCATCCTGATCTTTGCCATCAGCATCAAGGTAAGGGCAATCTTGTTCGACTACGAAAACCTCTTGTCGAAGTGCCATACTTGCATAAATTTCATCTAAGTTCAATTGATAAAAAGGAAGGCATTTTATTTTCATAAAGTGTTTTATTTTTTGACACAGATTACACAAAATTTCACAGATTATGCTTTATTAAAATAGATTTAATCTGTGGCAAAATAATTAGTCAAACCCAAAATAAAAAAAAGTTTAGCCATTCGAAATGACTAAACTTTTTTTTAAGGTTTATTTTGAAAATTAAAACTAAATCCGATTTACCATCAAGTTGATTGCATCATCTTCGCATTTCATCCAAGTAGGAATAGGATCACTAGTTTCGGTAAGAATAGTTACTTCTGCATCGTCTGTTACTTTATATTTCCAAACATGTTTTTTCCCTTTATCGCTGTAGGAACCGAATTGCAAAATGTATTCTAACTCCCAGCCACTTTCCATTCTTTCGATTTTTATATCGTTTCCAGCAATTGTCGGAACGCCTAAATCAATCTCAACGACTCCTTCAATATTGTAAAATTCATTTGAAAGTGCAGCCATATTCAATGGCACTTTACTTCGAATAGTTATTGCATCTTGGGTACTATTCCATTGGACATGCTTGCTGATTACCAAATTATATTCATCCAATAAATCATTAATTTCATCACTATCCGTTTCACTCACTCCTTGTTGTAAAGGAATGGCCCAATCAACAGTTTTATCAAAAATCACATTGAAATGATCGATAGAAGGATTAGGAAAAGTATGCACATTGCATTTTGCGATGGATTGAGCAGTTTCATCATTTTTATAAACATTCACCAAAGCTTGATAAATGCTTTCCACATTTCCAGGAGCAATTATAATATTTTGGTAGCGTAATTCTTCTTTGTCGGCTTCCATTCTCAAAGCCAAACGAGCAGCGTCTCTTTTAAATTTCCGCTCCAATTTTCTGGATAACTCCACATTTTCGCTTTTAGTCAAAATCCCTTGGGATTTTTGAGCGAAAATTCCCATGCTAATCAGGCAAAAGGAAAGCAACATTATTTTCTTAAAAATTCTCATATCACAAAAATTAGTTTTAGTTATTTGGTAGAAAAAAAGTAACTTTTTTACTACTAAAAAATGAACAAATGGATGCCACAATTGTGACACATGTTGTTTACGGATTAATGAAATAAATGATACGAAGTATCATATTTTTCAAAGACGTGAATGATTAAGGTTAAATATTGGATATGTTGTGTATGGTTGGTGAGTATTTTTGCTAAAAACGCTCATTTATTAGTAGCGAAAAATGATGCCAGTTTTAATTATAATTTTGTTAAAAGGTAAGATGAATGGTTAAAATTGATAGCACTTCACTCCTTTTCCTTTTCGTCTTCCACCACCGCCTAAGTTTAATCCTAAATTAAAAGGATTAATTTTCAATGCCACATAAAAATCAGTAGAATCCAAATTCTTTTTTCCAAAAAAACTTCCTATGTCGTCACTTCCGATGGTTAAAAAAGCGAGACGAACAGAAGTTCCTAGGTTTAACTTTTGATAATTCAATAAAACAATTGGTAGCGAAAAACCCAACCATCGATGTTCAAATCGAGGTGTAAATGCCATCAAATTATTTCTACGAATACTATTCACTCCCATGGGAATTCTTTGAACAAAAATTCCATTGAGATAAAGGTAATCCATGATTTTGTAGTCCGCTTGGATACTAAGCGCGCCTGGCAAACCCATTCGGAAACTAGATGAAGTTAATGAAGCAGTTGGATCTCCTAGACCGACTTCACTCAATAATTGAATACGATCTCGATTAGAAACAGATTCAAATTGGTTGGAAGGCAAATCGACTATGGTATCAGTATTTAAATCGTGTTCTTCAGCATTTCTACTCAATTCAATCTGCCCCAAATCTAAAAGGGAAACCCCCACTTTCCACTTGTAATGATCTTCATCTCCTTCGTAGACATAGGTAAATCCAAGATCCACGCCTACCCCAAAACCATTGCTTTGAGCGTTAATATTTTCTCCTTCCAAGTTTGAATTGGTCACTCCATAGTTTAAATGTGGGGTTTGAAATAGCAAAGTATCACCTGGAAGTTGCGCGGAAAGAACACTTCTTTTTACATTGATGTAAGAGGCTTCGTAGGCATTGATAAATTTCAGATTTGCTCCGAGTCCAAAATAACCATTATAAGCTTCAATTTTTGCAGCATAGTTTAGTCCAAATTCTGACCAAACCATCGCCGAAATTTTAAATGCATCCACATTAATAAACTCATTAAATGGAGTATTAAAAAAAGTAGAATAATTTAAAATAGGTGGAATATCATGAGTTGAAACTGCCGACCGAACATTAGTGAAAAAACCAAAAGAATGTCCATTTCGTAATTTTACCATCAAGGAAGGCCCCATGGCATTTGCAAAAACAGTTGCGTATTTTAATTTATTATTTTCATTGAAATCAGCTACTAAATCATTGGAGCCAATCACATTTATATTTTCTACGTCCTGCATCAGGATTAAATTATCGCTATTTCGAATTGCATGAAAAACGTTGGTATTTTTTATGAAACCATAATTTGTATGGGCAGAAACTCCAGCGGAAACTAAGTTAATATCCCACCGAAAAAGACTGGTAACATTATGTGAAGGATTTATTAAACTGCCATGAATGCCTGAATAATTATCTGTTCGTAATCCAAGTTGTTCTTGAGCGTGAGTATTAAAAGCTGCAACCAAGCAGAATATAAGGGTTAGGTAACGCATAAGAATTGGTATTTGATTGTATAGGTTTTGTAAGAATGCTAAAATAAAAGGGGAGATAATACAAACTGTGAAGGAGGGTGATTTATTTTTTACATGCAAAAATAAGCCCATATTTTGGGGAGAAAAATGATACAGCCAACAATTGCAGCTCCAATTGCCGTAATCAAAACCGCACCGGCAGCTACATCCTTTGTTTTTTTAGCTAATTCATGAAAATTGGGGGAGGCTAAATCTGTTAAATATTCAATTGCAGTATTCATCCCTTCAGCACACAAAACCATCGCAATAGCTAAAATCAATAAACACCATTCTGTCGCGCTAACCGAGAAAAATAATCCTCCAGCAATTACTAAAAAAGTAAAAGCTAAATGAATTTTGGCATTCGTTTCCGATTGGAAAAGTAGGCGAATACCTTTCAATGCATATTTAAAACTTTGGAGTCGTTCCTTTATCATTGGACTGCAGCGGCCGTTGTAATGGTAGAAATTGGATTAAATTGGAAGGATCCTTTGATGCCCAAATGTTGCTGTGAAGATGATTCTATATTTTCAAAACCAATACATTTAAAATGTTCTGAAAAGAAAATATGATCTCTAGGTGAATCGAAAAAAGAACCAAAAACATTATCTCCAGCAGTAGGGGAGAAGCCTCTTCGGCTATCTTTTAGCCCTGCTTTATTTCTAAAATCGTGGATTTCATCTGACCATTGTACTAAATTATAATCTGCTAAAGTTAAAATTGGTGCATTGATCGCACTTACCTTTTCAGCAATTTTATTTAGTTGTTTTTTTAATCGGTCATAGTCCTTGGTGTAGAATGGAGGCAGAGTAGTTGAACTGATGAAAAATAATTCTTGATCTTGCCCATCGGGTTTTATACTTCCTATGATGTTAGGCAAGTTTTCTACGAAAAAAGTATCTTGATTATTGATTTCAAACTTAGAGAAAACAGCAATCCCTGGATCAAAACCAATACGTTTAGTGCAATACGGAAATTTTTCAGATAAAGTATCTTTAAGAAATTCATATAACATTGGGTCAACATTTGGAATACTTAAAATACATGCTTTTGAGGCCAACATTTTATTTATTGTACCATCTGGATCCTCATTGATATTTGAAATGTTAAATAGTTCAATATCGATAATGGTTTGATTTTCAGTAGGTTGTGGTTTTTTTAAATCTGGATTTGTATTTAGTTTGAGGTGAATAGCTAGGATAGAACAGGCAATAAAACAGGTAAACATTAATTTTGGCTGCTTTAAAATTAAAAAAAATAAACCCAACGCTAAATATCCGAACATGATTTGAATAGCATACTTCACCATTGATTTAAAAAAGAAATTCTGCGGAGGGAAAATACAAATCAATGCCCCTGAAAGGAGGGAAGTCATTAAAAAGTATTGAACGAATTTATTATTTAAAATTTTCTTTGCCATAATGTTAGCTGCAAATATATGATAATTTTTATTTATCTGAGTTATTGAGAAGGGGGCGATTTGGGAATTAATTTTCCCAATAATCAGATCGCAGGGTAGCCCATTTTTTCCTAATGAAAATTTATAAATTAATCTAATCTTCCCGCCACTACACAAGTCGATTTAAACTGCATCGCCTCCTTTGTTGGAGAAAAAATCTCAGCTAAAATAATATAAATTCCAATTTTTGCTTTTCGTCCTTCGTCCGTAATTCCATTCCACTTAAGTGAACCTTCTTGACCGAGTAATTCATTTTCAGAAAGTGTTTTTACTAATCGACCTTTGGCATCATAAATATTTACGGTTGCGAGATAACCTTGAGTTTCAAATGAATAGTCAATCAATAAAAAATCTCTAAACCCATCTTCATCTGGAGAAAATGTTTTTTCAGCAATACTAAAGAAATCATCAGCAGGATTGGTGGGGCGAATTTGAGAATTTTTAAAAGTTGGAGTTCCTCCTCCGATGATAGTCGAAGCGGAATGCCAGTTAGAACTATTTTGAGTGGGCGCATCAACGCTAATCCGTTCTAGAGAAATACCTTTTGTATCATCAATGAATGGAAAATGAAAATCATTATCATAATCAAATGAATCAATCATCACCGTATCGAGCCCATAAGAAGTGAAAATACTTACATTTCCATCTGAAATATTGTAGGATGGTAAATCATTTTCGATTAAAAAATCTGGATTTTCAACGGTATAATTTAGCAAGGTGAAAAATGGTTCAGGCGTTAAAACCACATACTCACCAGGTTTTAAAATCAGAGAAGTTTCTACATCCTTATCCCTTCCTGAGGTACGAGTTGTATTAGAAATAATGAGATCAGCAATGTCTAAAAATTTATCTGAATTATTATAAAGTTCGACATAATCACCTCCTCCTGTAAATGGATCAGCTAAGATTTCATTAATGACAAAATCACCAGGTTCGATCATCGCTCCGATTAAAAAATCGAAAGTGAAAATTTGGGGATTCATTTCAATATCAAGTAAGTTTTTTAAATTCTGAACACTTAAAGTATACTCAATTCCATTAGTCAATGGAGTTCCTAATTGAAGGTAGATGCGAAATGGTTCGATTGGATCAATTTCTACACTTGTAGGATTCCCAATTCCATTATCAATAGCGTAATTACTTGAAGATGAGCCAGTTATGTTTTCAATGGGTTGGTTGAATTCTAATTCTAATTCCGTTGCACTAATGGTAATCACCTCAATTAACTCAGGGCTCTCAAAGTCAACCGTAAACGGAATACTCGCTGCTATTAGCGGAAGATCGGCTTGATCTTTTACATTTTGAATATCTAAATTATAAGTAGTTTGATTAGCAAAAGAATTAGCAAAAGTCAATAATACTTTTGATTGATTGTTCGAACTCCAATTAGAAGTTTGTGGACTACCGATACTATTATTGACAAAGTAATTAGATGCAGTTGCTGCAGTCAAACTATCCATTGCTTCGTCAAATGACACTTCCAATTCAGTCAACGAAAGCGGCGTAACTTGCAAAACAGAAGGTGGCGTTACATCAGGCTGTAAAGAGGCAATTGAGATGTTATCGAAAAAAAAACTTTCGCTATTGGTACTGGTGTTTTTACACCACACCGCAAAAAATATATTTCCTCCCAAATAAGTATCATCGAAACCTGTTGCTTCTAAATTTAAAATATTTCCATTGTCATAATTGGCAAAAATGGCCCAATCTCCAGTTTTACTTCGAGTGATTTTTACTTTAGCCATGGCGGGCTCACTTCCCAATGCACCTTCGGTTGCTGAGGCTATTTCGAATTTATTGCCAGCATCAGATCTAAATAAAGTAAGCCGATCAGTTGCGCCAGTTTCTCCAACCTCTATAAAATATCCATCTACATCTGGAAAATTAGTCGTGGAAGATTGGAGATAAATTCTAAGTCGATTATTATTAGATGGAGCGAAGTCCATTTTAAAATCCATTTCCCAAACGGTACTATCTGGCATTTCTACTGCTGTATATAAAATAGAAGTATCAGTTCCAGAGGTATTTAATTGGAGCTCCCCATCACTATTGACAATGAAATTATTGATATCACCTTGCCAAGTAGGATTAGTTGAAAAATTACCATCTGAGAAATCTTCTGATAGTTGGGCAAAGAGAGAAAGGGAAAAAACCAAGAAAAATATAAAAAGAAGTGTCTGTTTCATACTCAAAAATAGGTAACTAATTGTTTTTACACGTATATTTGCGATCCCTTTCCAAATAATTTTTGAATCTCTATATCGAACGTAACTCTTTTAGGTAAAATCAGTTTTACTTACTAGACGTTTTCTAAAAGCAAGAAAGGTTTCGGCCGTAAAAATAAATCAAATTTCATTGTTTAACCTAAGGAAGCAGAATTAAATCTGTCTTTCCTAAATCATATCAAAATTTTTAAATTATGAAAGTTGCAGTAGTAGGTGTTACAGGTTTAGTTGGTACCGTTATGTGCGAAGTTTTGGAAGAGCAAAATTTTCCAATGACTGAATTTTTACCAGTTGCTTCGGCTAGGTCTGTGGGCAAAACCGTTACTTTTCGAGGAAAAGATCATATCGTCATTAGCATGGAAGCAGCAGTAAAGGCGCGTCCTGATATTGCTATTTTTTCCGCAGGAGGAAGTGTTTCATTAGAGTGGGCACCTCGATTTGCAGAAGTGGGAACAACAGTTATTGATAATTCTTCAGCTTGGAGAATGGATCCTAGTAAGAAATTGATTGTCCCTGAAATTAATGCTAATGAGTTAACGGAAAATGATAAAATCATTGCTAACCCAAATTGTTCCACTATCCAAATGGTGGTAGCACTTGCTCCTTTGCATAAAAAATATGGAATGAAGCGTTTGGTGATTTCAACCTATCAATCTATTACAGGCACAGGTGTCAAAGCGGTGAATCAATACGAAGCTGAAAAAGCGGGAAAGACCCCATCCGAAATGGCTTACAATTATCAAATTTTAGATAATTGTATTCCTCATTGTGATATCTTTTTGGAAAACGATTATACGAAAGAAGAGATGAAATTGGTCAATGAGACCATGAAAATTTTTAGTGATGATAGTTTGAGAATTACAGCAACCGCAGTTCGAGTACCCGTTCAAGGAGGACACTCTGAATGTGTGAATGTCGAGTTTCACCATGATTTTGAAATTGATGAAGTTCGAAAAATATTGAATGAGGCACCTGGTGTTATCGTTCAAGATGATGTAGCGAATAATAAATATCCAATGCCTCTTTTTTCTAAAAATAAAAATGAAGTATTCGTAGGAAGATTGCGAAGAGATGAATCGACTGACAATGCATTAAATATGTGGGTAGTAGCTGACAATCTTCGAAAAGGTGCTGCCACGAATGCCATTCAAATTGCGCAATATTTAGTTGCGAATAATTTGGTGGGTGTTACGGTTTAGGAAATAATCAACAGCGCAGCGTTTAATGTTCCTATTTTCCCGTGGATCAAATAAACGATCATCAATTATTTGTCCTTTATCTTGTATTTTTATAATTTTAGAAAAATAAAAGACAGAAGAATAAACGAGAACCACCTTTCCCAATTTTTAAGGTGTAAATATTTACCAAGACGTTTAATTTAAGATTTTATAATAGATTTTATTCTAAGACAAAGTAAGTGGAGAAACGTATAACGTCAACTCTTCAAGATCCTACGAATAAAAATCTAATCACTACAGTATAATTTTTGTAAACATTTATCTACAGTAACATGAAGACCAAATTAGTACTTTGGGGCAAAAATGCCCAAGATGAAAGGGTTTTGATAGCCTTACAACTTCGACCACACGATAATAAAGTTGATTTATGGACATTCCCTGAAACGATCGCCACCGAGGATTTTTCTCAAACAATGCTTAACGAGTGGCGAAATGGAACCGAAGTTGATTTTCCAGAAGGTTTCGCTCATTCTGAAAAAGAACTTTCCATTACTGAAAGTCTCTTGCCCGAAGATTTAAAAGTAGAAAGAGGTGACTTAATTCAGCGCGCTCAAACTGAGTGGCACTTTATGGTTCTTTCTTCGAAATTAAATGAAACCTACCAAACAGAACTTCAAGAGATTAAAGAAAAAGTAGCTCAATTAAATAGTTACAGCGGTGAAGTATGGGAAGAACTCAAAGGCTTCTGGTCTAAGGTTCAAGGCCAAGTTCGTGATCGTAATTTGTTTCGAGAGCATGCTAATGACTTGCGAGACAGTACGAATGAATTGTTTGGTAAAATGAAAGAACTTAGAAAATCTTTAGATAAAGAATTTCAAGCAAAGTCTGAGGAACACATGAATACGTTCAAAACAGGACTTGGTGAAATCAAAGAGAGATTGGAAAAAGGGTTGAACTTGAATGGCATTTTTGAGGATTTGAAAAAAATGCAACGAGAGTTTAAAGAATCTAGATTATCTCGTGAGCATCGATCTACCATTTGGGAACAATTAGATGGTTTATTTAAAGAAGTAAAAAATAAACGCTACGGTGGCGAGTCTAATTCGAAAGGTGGCGGCTCAACCCCTTCCGAAAGGTTGAAAAGAAGATATGATGGTTTGCTTTCCGCTTTGGGAAAAATGGAACAGTCGATCAATCGTGATAAACGTGAGTTGGATTTTCAAGATAGAAAAGCGGGACAGAGTGGTGGACAATTGGAAGCTCAACTACGCGAAGCTAAAATCATGATGATCAAAGAACGAATTAGTTCTAAAGAAGTGAAACTAAGCGAAATGTTGCAAACCAAAGCTGAATTGGAAAAACGGATCGAAGTGCAAGCAGAAAAAGATGCACGACGAGCGGAACAAGATAAAGTCAGGGAAGCAAAAGCAGAAGCTGCTCAAAAAATCAAAGCAAAGATTAAAGAAGAAGAAAAAGCTCGTGCCAGTGATGATGATAAATTGAGAGAAGCTGCTGAAAAGTTGAAAGGTAAAAAGCAAGCACCTGCTGAAGAATCAGTAGTTGAAAAAATTGCCACAGAAATAGAAGAAACTCTAGAAGATGTCGTAGATACTGTTAGAGCGATTGCGCATGTAGTTAGTGAAAGAATTGATGAAGCGGTTGAAAGCTTTAATGCACCTGAAGCTCCTGAGGGAAAAACAGAGGAAGCACCTACGGAATCTGCCAAAGCTGCTAATTTTTCTGCTAAAGATGACTTGAAAACAGTAGAAGGTATCGGCCCAAAAATTGAAGAAATTCTAAATGCAGCTGGCATTAATACTTTTTCTGAGTTAGAAAATGCAGATGTTGAGAAATTAAATACCATCCTTTCAGAGGCAGGAGGTCGTTACAAATCTCACAATCCTTCGACCTGGCCAAAACAAGCTGGAATGGCTGCTGCTGGAAAATGGGATGAATTGAAAAAATGGCAAGATGAACTCGATGGTGGAAAAGAAGTGAAAGCTTCTGAAGAAGAAGAGTAAATATTTGCTTTAAAATATAAAAAGGGATAAAATTCAATCGAATCTTTATCCCTTTTTTGTTTTGATATCAGCAGAACTTGAGGCAGCTCAAATTAAACATTACCAGCTTTTTGCAATATTCACCCGAACTCCTTTGCCACCAGGATCTTCCATACATTCTGGTTTTAATTTATCAAAAAGATATTTGCAAGCTGAAATTCTTTCCTCAGCATCATCAAGAGGAGCATATTCAAATCCGCACACATAATCTTTGATATTCTCTCCAATTCCTGGATTATTCTTTTCATCTAAATGTGCCATCATTGACTCATGCAAATTTTCGGTATTACCTACATAAAAGCAATCCCATTTTTCATTTTCCAATTGAACATACAATATGTAGATTCCAGGAATGGCAGGTACTTTGTTCTTGATGTACCGCTCTTTGTAAGGCATATTAAATTTTGACCAATTTAAGTACATAGTGTAATCAGTTTTTGAAATAGATTAGTGTATAGTGTTTTTATTAGATTTTTTTAAAGATACCAATTCGAGGGATCGACTCTTGGAAAAAAACAGACTTTTTGCAAAAGGTTTATGCAGCGGTTCCTTTTTAGCGAGAACGGCACACGTATTTTTTTTTTTATAATTTCAAATATTGATTTTGCAGCTAATGTAATACAAATGAGGGTAGGTGTTTTTTTTCAGGAGACAGGGGCACGTATAGCGACTAATTTGAGACTTGATCCTATAATTCAAAATGCTTCTCTAAAATCGCCTCTAAAAATTCTTGATCAATTTTATCAAAGGAATTCTTAATCGTACTATCCACATCAAAAACGGCAATCAAATTTTTATTTTTATCAAAAACAGGAACCACAATTTCAGATTGAGAATTAGGATCACAGGCAATATGTGCAGATCCTTGGTCGAGTGCATGAACATCTTGCACCAATTGAGTTTTTTCCTCTCTCGCAGCTCGGCCACAAACTCCTTTCGAAAAATCAATATGCAAGCATCCTAAAGTACCTTGATAAGGTCCGACGCTCAACTTTCCATCATTTACGATATAAAAACCAACCCAGTAAAAATAAGGCAAATAGGTTTTTAAAATACAATTGATCGTTACCATTTTAAGAATCATATTTGATTCTCCCATCAGATTGGCGTCAATTCCCATCATTGCTTGTTCGTAGGCAGCTCGTTTTTCATCTGCTGCTAAATTGATGGATGGTTTAATAAAATAAGGCATTTCTTGCGTAGCACTCATCATTCAAGATTAATTAGTTAAAAAGTAAACAGATCGAAAAATAGGCGTTAAATCTATAAAAAACAATCCTCTTTTTTTGATCAATTTTTCTTTTTAACAACCTAACCAACCATTCGTTCAGAATTCATCGGGGCATTGAATATTTTTTATAGAAATAGATTCTAATTGAAAATGATCTAATTGGATTTCCCATGCTTTGATAATATTTTTTCTTCGATTAGGTTGACCATTGCCTTCATAAATTGCCAAAATTGGAATATCGTCATACTCCTCTTTTGAGCAAAAGCTAGTTGAAAGGAATTGATTATTTTTTAAATTGATTCTCACTAAATCTAATCTTCTAAAGTTGGCTTCGCCATTCGGTAAATGTCTGATTTCTTCTAGAATTATTATTTTCTCCTGAGTATTTTTTGTGTTCACATACGTTCCAACCGAATGTTTCTTCCCCAACAATATTCCATTCTCTTCCTCGTAATTTTTAAATTCTTTTATTTCATTTATCTCGGAGTACCAGTCATCAAATGCGATAGGTGAAGAAAAATTAATTCCAGCTTGAACCACTTTTAGAGGCATCTCATCCTCAAAAAAAGAATCAACATTCGATAATTGAGATTGACATGAGGAAAAAAAAATAAGCGCGAGTAATAGGATTAGATTTTTCATTAGGGTAGTTTTTTTATGATTCGAAAACACATGATCACTCTCCGACATATCTTACTAATCGTTAATTTTAAAAACGTAAACCCTATTTTTCAAAAATACCCGATTTAGGGTAGGCAGTCAAAACCAAAATGTAAATCAAAAAATCAATTAAAATCGGAATCAAAAAGTCGATGGAAAGCTTAGGATTTCAGCTTTTTGATTTTGATGGTCATTTTGATTTTGATTTAAAAAGTTGGTTATATTTACACTTCCAAAAAAAAAGGTAAAATTAAAATATGTCATCCATCTCTTCGACATCAGATTTAGAACTTATAGAAGCCATCAAAGCTAATAATCAAAAAGCTTATCGAGCGCTTTTTGATCGATATTACAAATATTTATTGGTCACCGCTTATGCTTATGTGAAAGATGAAAATACTATTCGAGATTTGACGCAAGACGTTTTTTTTGAAATATGGAAAAAACGTAACTCCCTGAATATCAGTAATGTAAAAGCCTATCTCCGACGTTCCGTCATCAATAAAGCCCTTAATTATATCAAAGCCCAAAGAATGAATTTTGAAGCTTCGGACGAAAGTTTTGATGTGCCAGATCGAGCAAGGGTGCAAGAAGAATTGGAAGCATCTCAATTACAAAATGTGATCAATGAAGCGATTGATAGTTTACCAGATCGATGTCGAGTGATTTTTGTGATGCGAAGAATGGAAGAGTTATCATTAAAAGAAATTGCTGCAAAATTAGATATTTCTCCAAAGACCGTCGAGAATCAATTAACTAAGGCGATTAAGGTTTTGAGAGCTGCGGTGGAACCGTATGTTTCGGGTGGATTATTTATTTTTATATTATTTGGAATTTTTTAAAAAAATAAAAACAAATAGGGGAAAACCCTCATTCAATTGTCCTTGTGTTGAGTTGAAATCAACTAATCAAAGAAGTGGAGAATAATGAATGAAACATCTTTCATCGTTCTCCTACTTTATCGAACTAATATTTCTAA
>CAYGRM010000034.1:0-29454 GCA_964352225.1 uncultured Saprospiraceae bacterium
TGTAGATACAGCACCTAGTAAAACAGCTGTCTTTCCAATAATTTTTAAACTATATATTGTAATTAATTTAATTTATGTACCTAAAAACTTAACATGTTCAATTTTCATAATTAAAATTGGACTTAATCTAAAAGAGCAATGAACATATCTTTACAACTTAAATTTATCTTAATTTTAGCCTTTTTGGGTTCAGCGATTGTGGCGGTCGCACAGCCTAATAGCTACAATTACCAAAAAATTCCATTAAATCAAGAGTACGTCATTACTAACATTCCGAATGGTATTCCTAGTATTCCTGCTTTAGGTCATCCAGATCACGGTTCATTATGGATAGAAGTGGTTGGAGGAGAAGAACATATTCATTATGTTCCTGATTCTAATTATGTTGGATTAGACACATTTTACTTTCAAGTTTACAGTCCACCGTTTTCCAATACGTTTGTTGGATATGAAATGGAGATTGCTGAATCATTAGTAATAATAAAACGAGATTTTGCAAGTTGCTACATAAATTCTAATGCAACTATTTTCCCGTTGGATAATGATAGTACAACTACTGGTGATTTAAACTTACTGGAGGTTTCTCCAATTTTTAATCATGGAGCAGTAGTTATTACTGGAAATGAATTTGAATTTGAACCTAATTCGGGATTTAAAGGAATAACTCATATGAGTTATATTGCTTGTAATGATTTTGCAGTTTGTGAAAAAGGAATTATTAGTGTTTTAGTGCATGATTATGGGTTACCTTCTTCTCAATCAGTTGATGTTCTAACGGCTAAAGAGGAACCTGTTCCAGTCTTATTACCTTATCCGAATTATACCATAAGTCAGTCACCAAGTAATGGTACATTAGAACTATTAGAAGACTTTTCTTACTTATACACTCCAAATGTTGGATTTAGTGGACAGGATAATTTTGAATTTAGTTTAACGAATACAAGCGGTACTAGCACTTATGCCGTTAATGCAGAGGTGATGAACCTACCAGTTCAAAATAATTTTGCAAATGATGATTATCGGTACATACCCATTAATCATGGTGATGAATCAGACGTTTTAAGTAATGATAATGGCAATTTGCTAGAATGGACACTTACTATAACCTCTGCACCAACTCACGGTTATGCTTGGGTTACTGGAAATGGTGATATTAAATATGTGCCTCAAACTTCATTTGAAGGAGTTGATAGCTATACTTATAAAGTGGCCAATTCTCTTGGGGTTTATGAATTTGCCACAGTTTACCTTACTGTTTCTAATTTTAATCCAAGCTCTAATTCATTTGATTTAGATACCTATGACGATACGCCTATTTATTTTGAATATAATCCACCTTTTAGCACTTTTACCGAAATAGGTTTTAATATTCTTACTGCACCATTATATGGTTCATTGGTAGTAGATTCAAATTCTGTAAGCTATACTCCTATAGTTGGGTTCTTAGGTACCGAGTCTTTCGAATTAGAATATTGCCTCAATGGAAATTGTTTTCCATTTGATATTAATGTTAATATTTCATCTAATCCTACAGGAATTCCAGGATGTGTAGGAACTGAGGATTGTGTTTGGGCAGGTGATACCAATAAAGATGGAATAGTTGATGGAAAAGATATTCTTTACTTATGTGCCATAGGAGAAGTCGGAGTTCCTCGAACTAATCCAATACCTGATTGGATTGGCCAAGATGCACCAAATTGGAATAATAATGTTGCTGGAATATCCAAAGACATCAAACATATAGATACTAATGGAGATAGCTTAATTACTTCAGCCGATGCTAATTTAGTTGATCTTAATTATGGAAAAAGGAATAAAATTACTCCTCAAATAATTCCGACTCAACAAAATCAATTAATCTTCAATACTATCAATAATGGTCCTCCTCAACCTGGAGATACAATTTTGATTGAAGTATTGATGGGAACATCTGCTAATCCAGCAATTGACTTTAGTGGAGTTACTTTCCAAATGGCTTATAATCCCATTATTTTTGATACTGCTTTTGTGGTTTTTGATGAGCATGGTTGGTTAGGGTATGATGCCCCAGTAATGCAATACAGTAAAATTCCAAATGCAGGAAATTTAGACGCAGCATTTACGCGAAGTAATGAAACTTCGAAAAGTGGATTTGGAAAAGTAGGGACTGTCTATATTGTGGTTGATGATTTGATCGGAATTAGAAACTATGAATCTACCACTATCAATTTCACTAATACCTATTCCTTAACTGGAAATGGACACTTAACAAAGCTAAACGATGCAGAAGTAATAATACAAATAGACGAATCAGACTTCGATCCTAACTTAAGAAAGAATCCATTAAATGTATTTCCTAACCCAACTATAGATGGAATTGTTAATCTCCAAACAGATTATTATAATCCAATACAAGAGGCTAGAGTAATTAACTTAATGGGACAGGTTTTACAAACTCGAAATGGTAATAATACTAATGAGTTAACTTTAGACGTTTCTAAATTAGAATCTGGAGTTTACATAATAGATGTGATGACGAGTGAAGGACCATTGTCTAAAAAACTAGAGATTTTTAGACGTTAAATCAAATACGGATATGTTCATTTCATTGGATTTATAATCAGCTTTTGCTGATGAAAATGACCTAAGTTAATAGAGTTAAGCGCGCCAATTAAAGTTTGACTAACAATTGACCAAAGGTTAAGAAATGGAAAAAGTGGCTGAAGTTGTATCAGTCACTTTTTTTTATGCCCAAGACCTAAATTCTATTACTACCTTAAATATTTTCAAAAGAAAATATTCCTAATTTTTCTCCTCTTAAATCTTTATTATCAATTAAATAAACCTGTTTAATGATAAAACAGGAAAATAATATTTGATTTGTTTTCAATTGAAAATCTATATTTCAACTTATTTATCTTTAAAAAATCACAAAACTTAAATAGATATGGCTAAGCAGTATATGGACATGAACACCTTGAAATTTTTATTGCATAATGTTCATGATTTAGATTCAGTATTAGAACAAGAGTACTTTTCAGAACATGATAAAGATGGGATGAATATTTTTCTTGATTCTATCAAAGATTTTTCTGACCAAGAGTTATTTCCATATTTCCAGGAGGTGGATGAAAAAGCAGCATATTATAAAGATGGAAAAATCATCGTTCATCCACAGGTAGAGGTGATGATGAGAAAAGGTGGAGAGATGGGATTATTGGCTGCTAACTTCAAATATGAAGATGGTGGATTACAAATTCCAAGTATGGTTTCTACCGCAGGTGGCTATATTATGGATGCTGCTAATAATCACTTACCTGGATATACAGGTTTGACCTTGGGTGCAGCTGAGTTGGTAGCTCACTTTGGAAGTGATGAATTAAAAGAAACCTATCTTCCAAAAATGTTGGATGGATCGTGGGGAGGAACGATGTGCTTGACTGAACCTCAAGCTGGAAGTTCACTCTCTGATATTACAACGAGTGCATCTCCAACAGATGAAGGATATTATAAAATTTCTGGGCACAAGATTTTTATTTCTGGTGGTGACCATGAGTATAGTGATAATTTTATTCATTTACTATTAGGTAGAATTGAAGGGGCACCAGAAGGAACAAAAGGAATTTCTCTTTTCGTAGTTCCTAAAAATCGTCCAAATGGAGATGGAACATACGCTAACAATGATGTGATCACAGCAGGTGATTTTCAAAAGTTAGGACAGCGTGGGTATTGTACTACACACCTCGTTTTTGGTGAGAAGGAGGACTGCAGAGGCTATCTAGTTGGCGAAGCTAACAAGGGATTAAAGTATATGTTTTTGATGATGAATGGTGCTAGGATTGCTGTTGGGCGCGGAGCTGCAAGTATTGCTATGGCTGCATATCAAGCTTCCTTAGAATATGCGAACGAAAGACCACAAGGGCGTAGGTTGAATAGTGATGGAAAAAAAGATGCTAATCAAAAACCAAGCTTGATCATTGAACATGCAGATGTTCGACGAATGCTTTTATTGCAAAAAGTAGTTGCTGAAGGATCTTTGAGTTTGGCTTTGTTAACTTCTCAATACTTAGATTTGAGTCGAACTCATTCGGATGAAAAGGAAAGAGATCGTTATCATTTGTTACTCGAATTGTTGACTCCAATTGTCAAAACGTACCCTTCGGAAATGGGAGCAGTATCTGTTTCAAATGGTTTACAGATTTTAGGAGGTTATGGTTTTACCATGGATTTTGTGCTTCAACAATATTATCGAGATATTCGAATTTTTACTCTATATGAAGGAACTACAGGAATTCAATCTTTAGATTTATTAGGTCGGAAAGTTCCTATGCAAAGAGGTAAAGCGGTAGAGCTTTTAGCTATGGAAATAATGCAATCTATTCAAAGATCGATGAAATTTGATGAGTTAAAAACTTATGCCAATCAGCTAGGTGCAAAATTACAAGATGTACAAAAAGTTCTTGGACATTTAAGTCAATATGCAAAAGCTGGTGACTTTGAAAGATATACAGCCGATGCCAATTTATTTATGGAATATTTTAGCAATATTGTCATGGCTTGGTTGTGGTTGGATATGGCTGAAGAAGCAAAATCATCTTTAGTGAAGGGGGATAAAACGTACACGGAAGAATTTTATGAAAGTAAAATTCACGCAATGAGATTTTTCTTCAAATATGAATTATCGAAAACTACTTATTTAGCTGAAGTATTGATGAACGAAGATTCGTTGACGATTAAGGATGCTCAAAAGAAAGTTTTTGTGTAGTTTTATAATGATTGGTGACTAATGATTTGATCTTGGTTTCTAATCAAAAATTATTAGTCACCAATACCAATTTGAATATGAAAAAAATCGACTACATCATTATCGGAGCAGGTTCAGCTGGCTGTATTTTAGCTAATCGACTTTCTACCGACCCAAACAACAAGGTTTTACTTCTTGAGGCAGGTGGACCAGATTCTGATTTCGAAATTCATATTCCCGGAGCATATGTAAAAAATTTTAAGAAAAAGATAGATTGGGGATTTTGGACTGAACCTCAGGAAAACTTAGACAATCGAAAAGTTTATTTGCCTAGAGGGAAAACTTTAGGGGGAAGTAGTTCTATCAATGCCATGGCTTATGTTCGAGGAAATAAAGCTGATTATGACGGTTGGTCAGAATTAGGAAATGAAGGATGGGATTTCGAAAATGTCTTGCCTTACTTTATTCGATCAGAAAAAAATGAACAGGCCGGCAAGTTAGACCAAGGGTTCCATGGGAAGAATGGTGAACTCAACGTTTCTTTTGCCAAAGGTTTTAAAACACCTTTTTCAACTGCATTTATTGAGGCATGTCAACAAGTCGGAATTCAAAAGAACGATGATTATAATGGTGCCAAACAAGTCGGAACAAGTTTTTTTCAATTCAATATAAAAAATGGAAAACGAGATAGTGCCGCCGCCGCATTTTTAAAACCCGTTTTGAATCGTCCTAATCTACAAGCTATTACGAAAGCTCAAGTTTCTAGAATTATTATCGAAAATAATCAAGCAGTTGGCGTAGAATATTTTGATAAAAGAAATAAAAAGCAAACTGTTTTAGCTGAGAAAGAAGTAATCGTTTCTGCAGGAGCTTTTCAATCACCTCAATTACTAATGCTCTCTGGGATAGGCGATGCAACAGAATTAAAAGAACATGGAATTGAATGTTTAAGAGATTTAAAAGGAGTTGGGAAAAATTTACAAGATCATCTTTTTGTAAATGTAAGCGCAAAATCAAAACAGCAGGAAGGACTTAATCATTACTCACCAATTTTTAAACAAATAGGAGCAGCCATCAATTACTTCTTCCAAAGTAAAGGCCCATTTATGATTGGGCCTTTAGAGTCAGTTGCTTTTGTTGACATACATAATCAAGGAAATCCTGCAAATTTCCAATTTCATTTTGCACCTATGCATGTTGGCGAAGGATATGATTACGATATGTATGATCTATCAACTTACCCGACTCATGATGGTTTTACTATTTTACCCACGTTACTCCATCCCAAAAGTAGAGGCTATGTGAAATTGGGATTGCCTGATCCATTAGCTCCACCTGTGATTCAACCTAATTTTTTACAAGAAAAAGAAGATATGGATCAACTGGTTAAAGGAATAAAAAAAGCATTGGAAATTTATAAACAAAAAGCATTTGAACCATATCTTGAAAAAATCAACGCTCCATTAAATGCTAACTCAGATGAAGCTATAAAAGCTCATATCAGGAAAAGCGTTGAAACAGTTTATCATCCTGTAGGCACTTGTAAAATGGGAGATGATGAGATGGCAGTAGTCGACAATCAATTACGTGTGCACGGTGTTACAAATCTAAGAGTTGTCGATGCTTCAATTATGCCAAAGATCGTAACTGGAAACACAAATGCTCCTGTTTACATGATTGCCGAGAAAGCAGCAGATATGATTTTAGGGAAATCCACAGTTAAAAAAAGTGAGAAACTACAAGTTTCTTAAAAGTCATAACAATACATTTACAAAATACTTTTTTTCTATTTTTTTTAATAGTAAAAATTAAAAACACATTTAATGAATTTTGAACTTACGGAGAAGTCACAATCTTATCTTGATAGATTAAATCGATTTTTTGACGCACATATTTACCCTAATGAAGCGGAGGTAGATAAATTTCATCACTCTCATGAAAACCATTGGAAAAATTGGCCAGGTCTTGAAGATTTGAAAGCGAAAGCAAAAGCTGAAGGTCTTTGGAATTTATTTTTACCGAAAGCTTATGGAGAATTAAGTCCTGGTTTGACTAATTTAGAATATGCTCATTTAGCAGGAGTTATGGGGAGAGTTCGTTGGGCATCCGAAGTGTTTAATTGTAGTGCACCAGATACTGGAAATATGGAAGTGCTATCAAAGTATGGAACACCTGAACAGCAAGAAAAGTGGTTAACACCTCTAATGAATGGAGAAATTCGTTCTGCATTCTTAATGACTGAGCCAG
Organism: uncultured Saprospiraceae bacterium; assembly: GCA_964352225.1. Taxonomy (GTDB): domain Bacteria; phylum Bacteroidota; class Bacteroidia; order Chitinophagales; family Saprospiraceae; genus CAJQQY01. The sequence goes on from CAYGRM010000034.1 coordinate 6,971, forward strand.
ATGTTGCCTCTTCGGATGCAACTAATATAGCTACTTCAATAAAATTAGAAGGTGATGAATATGTGATCAATGGTCGAAAATGGTGGTCATCCGGTGCCATGAATCCAAATTGTAAAGTCGCCATTGTGATGGGGAAAACTGATCCATCAGCTCCTCGACATCAACAACAAAGTATGATCCTAGTTCCAATGGATACTCCTGGATTAGAAATCGTTCGACCTCTTTCTGTTTTTGGTTATTATGACTCACCTGAAGGACACGCCGAGGTACTTTTAAAGGATGTCAGAGTACCTAAAGAGAATATGTTATTGGGAGAGGGTAGAGGTTTTGAAATTGCACAGGGAAGACTAGGCCCAGGTAGAATACATCATTGTATGAGATTAATTGGAATGGCTCAAAGAGCTTTAGAATTAATGAGTAAAAGAACAGGAGAGAGAGTAGCTTTTGGAAGACCTATTAAAGATTTTAGTAGCATCCGTCAGGAAGTTGCCATGTCAAGATGTGAAATAGAGCAAGCCAAATTGTTGACTCTTTCGGCGGCTGACAAAATGGATCGCTTTGGAAATAAAGAAGCTAAAGATTTAATCGCTATGATTAAAATTGTTGCACCTAATATGGCTCTTAAAGTGCTAGACCGAGCCATTCAAATTCACGGTGGAATGGGGGTCAGTCAAGATACGTTCCTTGCGTCGTTCTGGGCTGGAGCAAGAACACTTCGATTAGCCGATGGTCCCGACGAGGTTCACATGTATCAATTAGGAAAAAATACAATTAAAAAATATCTTTAAAAAAATGATTACGGGTTATCCATTCAGAGCTAACCCGTAATCATTTAAAGTTAACTGTAAAAAATAAAATGGGGCAAAACGTAAGAACAGGAGAGGAGTTAAAAGAAGATTCATTAAAGGAATTTTTATTTAAGAACCAATTAATAGATAGCGTTCAAAGTAATTTGGATGTGTCTCAATTTTCCAATGGTTTCTCAAATCTCACCTACCTTTTACAAATAGAAAATAAAGAATATGTCTTGCGTCGTCCACCATTTGGAGCCATTAAAAGAGGGCATGATATGGGACGTGAATATAAAGTTTTGTCCAAACTTAACAATGCATTTACAAAAGCTCCTAAAGCTTATGCCTACACCGAGGATGATTCAGTTATAGGAGCATCTTTTTATGTGATGGAAAAAGTGAATGGAATTATTCTAACGGCAAAAGAAGCTCAAAAAAGAAAAGTTCAACCTGAGGAATTCCCAGTAATTGCAAATAGTTGGTTGGAGACTTTTATAGAATTACACCAAGTTGATTATAAAAGTGTTGGGCTAGAAGATTTAGGAAGACCTGATGGTTACGTAGAAAGACAAGTTAGAAATTGGGGAAAGCAATATTTAAAAGCGGCTACTTCTGATGTTCCAGCTGCCATTAATATCATGAAATGGTTAGACGATCATCAACCAATTAAGTATGAACACAGTTTAATTCACAATGATTTCAAATATGATAATATTATATTTAAGGATGAAAGTTGGAAAGAGGTTGCTGCTGTTTTAGATTGGGAAATGTGTACACTTGGGGATCCTTTGATGGATCTAGGAACATCCATTGCATATTGGTCTATGGCCTCTGATGGCCCAATTGTAAATCAAGGAATTCCTTCTCCTACGGCAATGCCTGGTAATCCAAGTCGAACAGAGGTAGTGGAAATGTATGCTCAAAAAAGTGGACGACCAATAAATAATTTGACTTTCTATTATGTCTTTGGATTATTTAAGATAGCTGTAATTGCTCAACAAATATACTATAGATATCACCATGGAATGACTTCTGATCCTAAATTTGCAAAACTTGATAAAGCGGCAGAACTACTTTGTATGATGGGACAACAAGCCATACGAAAAAAGCGAATCGATAATTTATTTTAAAAATTAAATCCTTGCTTGCTTAAGGTCTGCAAAATCACCAAAGAGAAAATCTTGCTTCTTTTATGTCAAAATTATTTTTCTTTCGCCATGCACAAGCTTCTTTTTTAGCTGATAATTACGATGAATTATCAGCCCATGGAGAAAAGCAATCTGAGGAACTTGGAAAATATTTAGTTAAGAACGGATTTCACTTTGATAAAATATTTGTTGGCCCATTAAGCCGTCAAAAAAAAACCTTTGAAATTGTAGCTGATGTTTTTTCCAAAAATAAATTAGAGATTCCTGCCCCCATCTTTATCAAAGGATTAAGGGAACACTCAGGGACAGAAGCTATGCACTTTGCCTTTCCTAGGTTAAAAGAATCTGTTCCATACGTCAAAGAATTACTTGAGGCAATCGAGTTAAATCCTTCTTTAAAAAAAAGAAACATGCTACTAGCTTTTCAGTTTTTTATGGAAAAATGGTCGGAGGATAAAATAGATGTTCCCGAGGTTGAAGCATGGAAAGTATTTAGAGAAAATGCTAGAAAAGGATTGTTTAAAATTTTAGAGAAAACAGGAAAAGGAGAAATTATTGGAGCATTTACTTCTGGAGGAACAATATCTTCGATTACAGGAGATTCACTTGGAATAAAAGATGAAACGAAAATAGTTGCGATGAATTTTTCAGTTCGTAATACTTCATTCACAAGCTTTCTTTATTCAAAAAATAAATTTAATCTTTTAAGTTTTAATGAACTGCCACATTTGGAAGAAGATATGGTTACGTTCATTTAATAAATTATTATGGAAAAATATTTAGACTTAACCAAAGATCAATTTAAAGCATTTATGGCTTTGCCAATTGATGTTCCTTTACAAATGCTGAACCTCCTAAAATTTAGAGATAAAGTAGAGAATACCGAAATTTCAGGAGCTGAGCGATACAAAGAATATATGAAAGCGACTGTTCCATTTTTTGTAAAATCAAAAGCGAAAGTAAATTTCTATGGAGATGCAAAGTTCAATTTGATTGGCCCATCAGAATTAGAATGGGACAAAGTTTTGATCGTTGAATATGCTTCTAAAAATGATTTTATCAATATGATCACAACGGAAGGATATCCTTCTGAAATGCGAAAATCCGCAATTGAAAACTCAAGGTTAATTTTCTGTACAGTTTCTAAAAAATAAAAAACTAAGTAATAAAATAATAACATGGAATTAGAAAATAAAGTCGTTATCGTAACAGGAGCTGGATCCGGAATTGGGGCAGCTACAGCCATTTTATGTGCTGCGAATGGGGCAAAAGTTGTTTTGTCAGACGTCAATATAGATAACGCTCAAAACGTTGCTAAAGGGATCACCGAGGCAGGAGGAACAGCCCTCGTTATAGGTGCTAATGTTACTAAATATGAAGAAGTGGAAAACCTAATAAATTCAACAGTTGAGGTTTATGGACGACTAGATGTTATGGTCAACAATGCGGGGATCGGTCCTAAGCGAATGGTAAAAGTGGCGGATCACACTTTAGAGGATTGGGATAATGTGATCGCTGTAAATCAAACAGGTGTTTTTTATTGCATGAAATTAGCTATTGCACAAATGCTTAAAAATGGCGGTGGAAACGTGGTGAATATTGCTTCATTAGCTGGTTTGAAAGCTTCCGGAAAAAATCTTTCTTACAGCGCTAGCAAGTTTGCAGTTGTTGGAATGACAAAGTCTGCTGCACTTGAATATGCCAATGATAATATTCGTGTTAATGCAGTTTGCCCAGGCTATACAAAATCGGCATTGTTAAATCAATTATTAGGGATGCGCGATGATATGGATAAATTACTTTTAAGATTTGTTCCAATGAGGAGATTTGGAGAGGCAAAGGAAATTGCTGAATCTATTGTTTTTCTAGCTTCAGATAAAACGAAATTTATCACAGGTCAGACCATCACACTTGATGGTGGAGCTTCATTGTAGTTTTTTGATAAAATTAACCATGCCCACAAGGTAACTTTGAGTCACCTTGTGGGTTTTCTATTTTTATAAGAAAAAAATAAACCAATATGTCGAAGAAAAAATCTACTGAACCTCGTAAAGATTTACAAGAATTTCAAAAACGAAAATCTTTTTTATTAGACGAAAATCGACCAGAGGCTGTGGCCAAAAGACATAAAAAAGGAGAACGTACCGCTCGCGAAAATATTGAAGATCTTTGTGATAAAGATTCTTTTGTGGAATTTGGTTCTATGATTGTTGCCGCTCAAAGAGGAAGGAAAACTGAAAATGAATTAATAGAGCAAACTCCAGCTGATGGACTTATCACAGGTATTGCTTCCGTGAATGGAAAATGGTTTAATACAGAAGATTGTAAATGTATTGTTATGAGTTATGATTATACTGTGCTTGCTGGAACTCAGGGCGCATTTAATCATAAGAAAACGGATCGAATGATGCAGGTGGCGAAACAAGCCAAAAAGCCGATCATCTTTTTTGTGGAAGGTGGAGGAGGGCGTCCAGGTGATGTTGATTTTGATATTATTTCAACAGGAGGATTGGACTTGATGACTTTTGTAGAGTACGCTCGGTTGAGTGGTAAAGTTCCTAGGATTGCAATTGCTTCTGGATATTGTTTCGCTGGAAATGCTTCTATTGCAGGGTGTTCTGATGTAATAATAGCAACAGAAAATATCTCTCTTGGTATGGGAGGTCCTGCAATGATTGAAGGCGGAGGTTTAGGAAAATTTCATCCAAAGGAAATAGGTCCAGCAAAAATGCAATATGAGAATGGCGTAATTGATATTTTAGTCAAAGATGAAATTGAAGCAGTAGCCACAGCAAAAAAATATGTTTCCTATTTCCAAGGAGAAAAAAAAGATTGGACTTGTAAAGATCAATTGGAACTCCGAAACTTAGTACCTGAAAATCGTAAATATGCTTATGACATTTTCAAAGTAATTAATCAGTTAGCTGATGAAGACTCCGTCCTAGAACTTCGTGGTGGTTTTGCAAAAAATATGGTAACTGCTTTTATTCGAGTTGAAGGAAGACCAATTGGGTTGATCGGAAATAGTACTCGTCATTTAGGAGGAGCAATTGACGCGAATGCCGCTGACAAAGCTGCAAGATTTATGCAGCTGTGCGATGCTTTTAAGATTCCTATTTTATCATTGTGTGATGCACCTGGATTTATGGTTGGACCTGATTGTGAAAAAACAGCAATGGTTCGACATTCATCTCGAATGTTTATTATGGGAGCATCCTTAAATGTACCTATTCTAACAATAGTTTTACGGAAAGCCTATGGTCTAGGAGCGATGGCGATGGCTGGTGGAAGTTTGCATGAATCATTTTTTACAGTCGCCTGGCCAACTGGAGAATTTGGAGCAATGGGACTCGAAGGAGCTGTCAAATTAGGTTTTAAGAAAGAGCTAGACGAGCAAACTGATCCTGTATTGAAAAAAGAGCTCTATGAAAAATTAGTCAAAAAAGCTTATAATAGAGGTAAAGCTACAGTTGCCGCTTCCTTCTTAGAATTTGATGAGGTTATCGATCCAAAAGATTCTAGAAAATGGATAACTTCTGCGTTGGAAAGTATTCCAAATAAGCAAGATATGAAAAATAAAAACCGCATAGTAGATAGTTGGTAGCTACAGTTGTGTACCAAAAAATGATAGTTATCAACTAATATTGATTTTAATTTTTTTTTTTTTTGCCATATTATTTTTGGATATTATATTTGGGTGTTCACCCTTTTTAGTAATTAAAAATAAACATTTCAATGAGTGACGTAACTGAAAAATTAGCAAAGCTGAAAGAACAAGCTGCTAAACAATTAACCGATTCGGGAGTATCAAATATCGATAATGAATTATTAGATACTCTTGTTGGGCGACTTAGATTAATCGTGGATAATAAAGATGCGCTTTTAGTTTCTGGAAGTGATCCTTCGGAGTTAGAAACTGTAAGGAAAAACTTTGTGGTAAAAAAGTTAGGCATTAATGACAAAGACAAAGCAATGTCTGCTATTAATGAAGTGGCTAATGAAATGAAAGGTATTAAGATGAAAAATCGAGCTGCTTTTTACTACATGGTACAAAAGAAACTAAGCTAGAACTTTAGTTTTTTTCAGTAAAAAAGAGCCATCTCAATCTATGAGGTAGCTCTTTTAATTTATGTTCAAAGTTAAATATTACTATCTTGGTTTAGAAGGAGATTTTGGTTTTGAACCTGAATTCCGGTTATTAGAATTTCTACTGTTTTTTCCTCGATCATTAGAATTTCTATTATTGTTGTTTCTTCCTCTTCCACCTCCACCTCCTCGGCTATTTCCAAATCGACTTGGCTTAGGGGCATTTGGATTATATTTCGGTCCTTCTCCTAATTCTGCTGGTAGTTCTAATTTTTTTATTTCACTCCCAATTAAGGATTCAATTTCTCCAAAATTTCTTTGATCTCGAGGAGTAATTAAAGTCAATGCTACACCAGTAGAATCTGCTCTTGCCGTTCGCCCAACTCTATGTACATAATCCTCCGCATCATTCGGCACATCATAGTTGATGACCAAACTTATTTCTTTAATATCAATTCCTCTTGCCAAAATATCTGTAGCTACTAGGATTTGAATTTTATGAGCTTTAAAATCAAGTAGTGTAGATTCTCTTTCCTTTTGATCAAGATCAGAAGAAATTTCAGCAACTCTAAATCTTTTCCTATTCAAGGTTTGAGTAATCTCTTTTACTACCCTTTTGGTAGAAGAAAAGATAATAACACTTGGATATTTTTCCTCTTTTCCTCTTAACAAAATTTCCAACAATGGAATTTTTTGAGGAGGAAAGGTCATGTAGGCTCCTTGTACAACACCTTCAGCTGGCTTGGAAAGAGCAATATTTATTTGGGCTGGATTTTTCAATAACTTCTTTGCAAGTTCTCTAATTTTCCCAGGCATAGTTGCTGAAAAAAGTAAGGTTTGCCTTTCTTGAGGGAGCTTTTTTACAACCGACATAATATCATTAAAGAATCCCATGTCTAACATTCGATCGGCCTCATCGAGAATTAAATATTGTACACTTTTAAAATTTGTATATCCTAAATTAATGTGAGAAATTAATCGTCCTGGAGTCGCGATAACAATATCTACTCCTTTTGTAAAGGCTTTCTTTTGTTGATCAAAGGAAGCACCATCTCCACCTCCATAAACTGGAATAGAGCTTACTCCAAGAAAATAGCCAAAGGCTTCCACTTGTTGGTCTATTTGTAAGGCTAATTCACGTGTAGGAGCTATGATTATTGCTTGCACTCCTTTTCTGTTAGGATTGGAAGCAATTTGATTAAGTACTGGAAGCAGGAATGCACCAGTTTTACCCGTTCCCGTTTGGGCACAGGCGATGAGATCCCTTTTCTGATTAATTAATGGAATTGCTTGGGCTTGAATTGGACTGGGTTCTTTAAAACCCATAAAATCGAGAGCTTCAAGTAAACTAGGGGCGAAATCGAAATTGTCAAATGTCATATGACTTTGTTCTGTCTTTATAATAAAGCACAAAGATGAATAAAAAGAAGGTTTTATTCTAATTTATCTTTATAGGTGATTAAATAATATAATACGGATAAGATGTGTTATTGTTCTGTTAAAAATATGTTAATGAAACAGCATATGAAAATCTAAACCGTTATTTAGTTAATTGCTTAAGGTTTATATATCAATAATTTAAGCAAATAATTTGGTTTTTAGTTGGTTTTGTTTGTTAGATAAAACGGGTGTAGCAAAAGCTACACCCGTTGCTATTTTCAATACATTTAATTTTATCATTAAAAAAAGCGGTTTTACCCGCTTTCCTTATTTTATAATCTATTCTTGTTTATTATTTCTAATAATTCTTCTCGGTAGTTTTTCCCAATAGGTAAATGTTTCGCTTGATTTTTTTCAATTACTTCCACCATATTGCCTTGTACAGCTTGTATACTTTGAATATTTACGATGTAAGATCTATGAATTCTTTTGAAAGTTGAAGCCGGTAATTTTTGTTCCAAACTTTTCATGGTTTGAAGAGTAATTATTCGACTACTATTCAGACGAATAATTACATAATCCTTTAACCCTTCGATGTAGACTATATCTTTGTAATTTACTTTTATTAATTTTTTATCAGCCTTGACAAAAATGTAATCCTCCCCATCTGCTTCAGTAGAAACAACTGCTGGTGCAGCATCTTTATTTTCAAGGCTAATTTGTTCTTGTGCTTTGTTGACTGATTTCATAAAACGATCTAGGGAGATTGGTTTTAATAAATAATCAACAGCATTTAACTCAAATCCTTCGACTGCGTAATTAGCATAAGCTGTAGTGAAAATAACTTTTGGAGGTTTAGCCAAGGTTCTCAAAAAGTCAATTCCCGTTAATTGAGGCATTTGGATATCCAAAAACATTAAGTCAATGTCATGCTCTTTCAAAGCAGCATTAGCCTCCAAAGCATTGCTGCATTTAGTTACCAAATTCAGATCTGGTATCTTATCAATGTATGTTTCCAAAACATCTAAAGCTAGAGGTTCGTCGTCAACAATAATTACATTTATCATTCAATTAATTTTTAGTTTACAAAATTTGATGTTAAAAAAATATTCTTTTAAACCATCTTTAATTTAAATCTATATCCAACTCAACTCCATAAGTATTTGGGTTATCGTGAATTTCTAATTTATAATTATTTGGATAAATAATATTTAATCTTCGTTTGACATTTACCAAACCAATTCCACCACTTCTTTTGTGAGTTTGGGTTGGTAAACTTTCAGATTTGCTATTTTCAATATAAAAATGGATATGTTGATTCTCAACTTCCAACAATATATTTACAAATCCATGAGAGAGGTGTGTATTCAATCCATGCTTAAAGCTATTTTCCAAAAATGGAATAAACATCAATGGAGCAATTTGCTGATCGAATACTTGACCCTCTACTTTGAAATTGATTTCAACATTTTTCCCTTGTCGTAATCTTTCTAAGTCGAGGTAATTTTGAATATAATTAACTTCCTTTTGTAAGGAAACTCTTCTTTCATTACATTCATATAACATGTATCGCATCATTTCTGAGAGCTTGATAACTATCTCAGGAGCTTTATCTGATTTTTTTAAAGTTAAAGCGTATAGGTTATTTAAGGTATTAAAAAGAAAATGTGGATTAATTTGTGATTTTAAAAATCGCAATTCTGACTGCATAGTTTGTGTTTGCAAGTCTTTTCTTTCCCTTAAATGTCGCACCCAATCCGTGATAATTTTCCCAATAGTAGATGAACCAACAATCAAAAATGTAGCAATAAAAAACCAGAATTGTTTTCCTATGATAAAGGTTTCTGCATTGTGCAAAATCAAATAAAAGACCATCAACTTGATCGGTGTAATGATTATTACTGATAGAACTAATAAACCACAATACAAAAGGAATTTCTTCTCTGTCAGATAATTAGGAATGAGGTAGAAGAGATTAAAGTACACTAAGATACCATAAAAAAAGATATTGACTGATTCAATACTGAATTTAGTAAAAAAGCTATGACTATTACTATGCAAACTTAAAAGCAAAAAGAACATGACCAACCAAAAGGCAGTATGATAAACGATGCGCTGAGTCACGAAATCGTATATTTTTGCTCGAATTGTTCTTTTTGCTACTTGATCCATTACCTTACAATATTCTTTTTTTGCTTGGAATCGTAATGAAAGTTTAAAATCTGAAAGTTAATAACTAATTCGATAAATACCTTTTAACTATGGATAAAAATCAACTTTATCAGCTAGAATATCATTATAAATTGCAAAAAAATTGGTTGGAAAATGTAGTTAACCTTAATAATCGATATTGATGTAGTGATTGTTTATTGCTGTTGAAATTACTACTTTTGCAGTCCAAAAATAAAAAGATCATCCTATGGTTTATTTAACTAGAAAAGAACGATTTAATGCAGCTCATAAGTTATGGGTAGCTGAATGGAGTGAAAAGAAAAATTTTAAAGTATTTGGGAAATGTGCTAATAAGAATTGGCATGGACATAACTACGATTTGTATGTGACGGTAAAAGGCGCTCCTGATCCCCAAACTGGATTTGTTATGGATGCAAAAAAATTAAGTAAAATTATTAAAAAGGAAATAACCAATAAAGTTGATCACTCTAATCTTAACCTAGATGTTGATTTTATCCCAAAAGGAATGCAACCAACTACTGAAAATTTAGCTATTCTTTTTTGGAAACAACTTGAACCAAAAATTAAGGGGTGTAAATTGCATTCAATTAAGCTCCATGAGACTGAAACCATCTTCGCTGAATATTTTGGAGAATAATTAAAAAGATTTTGAACAATCTTTAAATCGCGATGTTCATTGCTTATAACTTTAAAAAAGCATTATGAGTAAATACAAAAAGAAAGAATCTTACCCGAAGAAATTAACTAATGATCTGAAGGATAAGTTCGAATTTATCATCGAAGGAATTGGTGAAGATCCTAACAGAGAAGGATTACTAAAAACTCCAGAGCGAGCTGCGAAAGCAATGCAATTCCTAACCCATGGTTATGGTTTAGATGCCCAAAAAATTCTAAAATCTGCTATGTTCAAAGAAGAATACAGCGAAATGGTAATTGTAAAAGATATTGAAGTTTATTCAATGTGTGAGCATCACATGTTACCGTTTTTTGGAAAAGCACATGTAGCTTATATTCCCAATGGACATATTGTTGGCTTGAGTAAAATTCCTCGTATTATTGATGTTTTTGCTAGAAGACTTCAAGTACAAGAAAGATTAACTCATGAGATTTTACATTGTATTCAAGATACCTTAAATCCAATTGGAGTAGCAGTAGTCATAGAGGCAAGGCATATGTGTATGATGATGAGAGGCGTGCAAAAACAAAATTCTGTAACCACCACATCTGCCTTCACGGGTGTTTTCGAAACTCATCCAACCAGAGGAGAGTTTTTGAATTTAATAAATTCCAATTTGCACTAAGACTTAACGAATAATTTTTATTTTTGCAAGATATAAAAGAGGAAGAGTAGCGATGTTACTCTTCTTTTTTTTAGGAAACATTGAAAAAAGTTTGGTCTAAACCATTCAACAAATCGTTCATTATTATTAATCAAAACCTACACATATGAAAGCCTACGTTTTTCCGGGTCAGTCTGCCCAATTTGAAGGAATGGGAAAAGACCTTTACGAAAGTTCAGAACTTGCTAAAGATTTGTTTGAACAAGCAAATGAAATTTTAGGATATCGAATTTCGGATGTGATGTTTGAAGGAACTGCAGAGGATTTGATGCAAACTAAAATTACTCAACCAGCAGTATTTTTGCATTCTATAATTAAAGCAAAAATGGCGGGAGATGATTTCCAACCTGATGCTGTAGCAGGACATTCACTTGGAGAGTTTTCAGCATTGGTGGCCAGCGGAGCAATGAGTTTTGAAGATGGTCTTAAGTTAGTGAAGCACAGAGCTTTAGCTATGCAAAAAGCATGTGAAGCAACACCTAGTACTATGGCTGCAATCGTTGGTTTAGATGATGAAGTTATCGAAAAAATATGTGCAGAAATTGATGATGTAGTAGTTCCTGCTAATTATAATTCTCCGGGTCAATTAGTCATTTCTGGTTCGATCTCAGGAATAGATAAAGCCGTAGAAAAATTAAAAGAAGCTGGAGCAAAGCGGGCAATCGTTTTACAAGTAGGTGGTGCATTCCACTCTCCATTAATGGAACCAGCTTTGAAGGAACTTGGAGTAGCAATTGAAAATACTGAAATTAAGATTCCAGTTTGCCCGATTTATCAAAATGTAAACGCACTTCCTGAGAAAGATCCTGAAATGATAAAATACAATTTGATTTCTCAATTAACCGCACCAGTAAGATGGACTCAGACGATTCAAAATATGATAAAAGACGGAGTTAACAAATACGTTGAAGTAGGAGGCAACGGAAAGGTATTGTCCGGTTTAATTAGAAGAATCGATCGTTCTGTAGAATCAGAGGCGCTTTAATTTTCATTGACTAATAATGAAACACCAATCAAATTAAATTGTAATGTGAAAAATCACTTTCCGATGTTATATATTGATTGGTATTTTCAACAACTTCTTGCCGTAAATAATAAAAAATCTTAATATATTAGTCGATATTTGGGAAACAAAAATACTGAGTAAAACTCTTTTATGAACAAACCACAACACGATACTTGGCTTTCGGTTCATCTATACTATAACGAACCTTGGGAGGATCTCTTACAAAAGGCGATCGAACCATATGTCAATACAGCCATCCAAACAGGTATCGCTCAACAATATTTCTTCATTAGGTATTGGGAAAAAGGACCTCATATTCGCTTAAGATTAAAAGGGGATTCAGATTTAATCAATTCAATTCTAAAACCAAATCTTGAAGAACATTTTAATCATTATTTTGAATCCAAACCTTCTAGAAGAGTAGAACCGAATTATCCTCCGGATTTTTCCGAAGATTTAAAATGGTTTCCAAATAATACCTTAAGATACTCAGATTATGAACCTGAGTTTGGAAGATATGGTGGACCAGTTGGAGTTACTTTATGCGAAAAACACTTTATGATTTCCTCTCAGATAGTGTTAGATTTTATCAAGCAAAAAGGTAAGACTTGGTCTTATGACGATGCGATGGGAACTGCGATAAAAATGCATTTGACTTTTATCCATGCTGCAGGGTTGAGCATCGACGAGGCTATTTCATTTTTTGATTTTTATGCAAAAAATTGGCTGCCTTATACTTTTAAAAATATTCAAGAAGAAATAACCGCAGAAGATTTTGAAAATCAATCGACTCTTTCTATTCAAGCCTTTGAGCAATCATTTGAAAGTCAAAAAACATCTTTGATTTCTTTCCATTCCAAACTTTGGAATGCTATGGAAGATGGGGATACCTTTGATGAGAAAATATTACTTAAATGGCTGAATGAGAATAAATTGATTTTAAATGATTTAAAATTGAAGAATAATGAAGGCGAATTAAGTAGTCGAATTTCAAAATATGTCTATCAAATCAAACTGACTCAATTTTCAGAAAAAAAATTATTATGGTCAATATATGTCGATTTGATACATATGACAAATAATCGGCTTGGTATATTTAATCGGGATGAATCCTATTTGAGTTTTATGATGATGAGGTGCTTAGAAGAGATAAAAAAAGATGAGAGAGTAGGAGCTGAGGTAATTTGATTTGTAGGCTAAAATGTAAAACTGAATAATCAACACCAAAATTTAATTTAGCTAAACTTTGGTGTCGGTTATTCAGTTAATTCTCTAATTAATTGATATATCTTATTCCAAAATTAAAGGTATTTCCAGCGCCCTGATTTGCTGAGGTGAAAAAATTGGTATACAAAACTTCCAGCCCAATTTTATTGGAAATTTGATACTTAAATCCAATACCCGTTTGCGCAAAATCTCCTTGCACCTTGAATTCATTTATTTTTTCACTTCCTTGCACTTGATTCAAACTGAACCTTGGCGAATATTGTAACATTACATATACGGTAGATTTCGCTGAAGGGAAATAGCTTAAAAATCCACTCAGAGGAGTATCTAAAAGATCCTCTTTTGGATTATTGTCAGCATAAGACTTGGCAGGTTTGGCAAATCGAAATAGTAAATCTCCTTCCAAAAAAAGCTGCCATTTTGAGCCAATATTTTTATCAAAAAAGAATTGATTCCACCATGTATATCTATCCCAATCGAAAAATGGGTAACGAGCTACACTTTGAGAATCTACGATTATTCGTTCCGTCCCTTCATTATCTTTGGTGATTGGAATTAAGAAAGAACTCTTGATCGAAATTTTGGGATTTTTAAATGGAGCTATTTTTATAGTTGGCCCTAAACTACTAATTCCACTTCGATTCTTTTGATCATTTTCTCTAAAGGAAAGTACTTTTAGAGGGAAAGAGTCTTCCTCATCAATTCTTACTGTTCTCAAATTTATATCTAATCCAACATTCCATTTTCTATTTTCACTAACCCCATACAATATATTTATCAAGCCCGTAAAGTAATTTTCACGAAGGCCTAAGTCAACTTTTTGTCGATCATCATTTCGAAAAGCAGTCTGCGTATATAGATTGTTATAAAGCTGTACTTCTAATTGATTTTTTTTCAAAAGACTTGAAGGAGTGTACGTTTGGATAAAAGAACCTGAGCTAGTTTGAATATTTATAATCGGATTTAAATCATTTAAACTCCAATCATAAGGATAGTGAATAGTTCGGTTTTCAGGATTTAGCTTTTGAGTTCGATATTCATTAATGAAATCGATGACTGTTCCTCTTTCAGTAAAGTCGCCTTTATACCATTTAAAAATATTTGAGATATAATTCTTTCCATTTTTTTCATATATGAAGGTAGTATCATTAATTGCTAGTATCGTTTGAGCTTCTAATTGACTTTCTAATTGATTTGGAAAATAAGCAAAATTAGTGACTGGCGGACAACTCAATGCAGCACAATTCAACACAAAGTGAACACGAGGATCATTGTACTCCTTTCGAATTTGTTCGTTTTCGATTTGGTTTAGTGTCCATTCGTTTTTACCTACTTGGTGTTTTACTTTTTCAAAAAATCCATTTACTTTTTGTGTACTAGAAGTTGGATAATTATTGACTACTTCCTTGATAACCAATAAGTTATAAGAATTTATCAAGAATGTTTTTCTTTCAATTGGAGACAATTTCTCTGGAGATATTTGAGAAATAAGTAACGTTAATTCTTCTAAATCCTTTTGATCATTTTGAATGATAGAATAATTTACATTTCCATTTTCTACTACCGCTTTAAAAAATGAGTCTGATTTTTCGAAAAATGAATTGACATCCTGACCAAATAGGTTAAGACTATAGACAATTGAAAATAGAGTTAGAACAAAATACTTAATATTCATTTTATTTTATTTTTGTGAACCTTTTTTATAAGTGCAATAACGTATTTTATATTGAATGGTTGCCGTCATAAATGCGACATTCCCACCAAATATTAATAGTTATTTTTGTACTGACTTATTTAGTTCAACTGAAATTCAAACATACCTGCTTGTGGAATTAATACTGATTATTATTTATGGATTTTTTCTAACCTTTATTTTTTTCTATAGTATAATCCAAATGCATTTAGTGATTTTGTATTTGAAAAAAAATAAAAAAAATGATAATTCACCAATTCCTTTGACTACTGACTTTCCCTTTGTTACGATTCAGTTGCCTATCTATAATGAGCTTTATGTTGTAGAAAGATTGATTCATCAAGTAGCACAAATTGATTATCCAAATGACCGTTTTGAGATTCAAATATTAGATGATTCAACTGATGAGACTACTGAAATAATAAAAAATGTCCTTAATGATTTAAAAGCATCAGGAGTGAAAATTGACTTGGTGAGAAGGCCTGATCGAATAGGATATAAAGCAGGTGCCTTGGCCTATGGATTGGAAATATGCCAAGGTGAATTCATTGCTATTTTTGATGCTGATTTCTTACCCCAAAAAGATTTTCTAAAAAAGACAATTCCTTATTTCACTAATAAAAAGGTTGGCGTTGTTCAGACTCGTTGGACTCATATCAATGAGGATTATTCAAAATTAACTCAGATTCAAGCCTTCGGTTTAGATGCACATTTTACGATAGAACAAGGAGGACGAAATTATGGAGGACATTTTATTAATTTCAATGGAACAGCTGGAGTGTGGCGAAAGACATGTATTAATGATGCTGGTGGATGGTCAGCAGATACTTTAACTGAGGATTTGGATTTAAGTTATAGAGCACAACTTAAGGGATGGCATTTTCAATATCTAGAGGAGGTGGAGTCCCCTGCAGAACTTCCCGCCGCAATGAATGCTTTAAAAAACCAACAATTTCGATGGACAAAAGGAGCTGCTGAATGCACTCGAAAAAACCTAATTAAAGTACTGAAAGCCAATGATTTATCGATGTCAACTAAATTGCATTCCATTTTCCACTTGATGAATAGTTTTATTTTTATTTGTGTTTTTTCGGTGGCGATTCTATCGATTCCTCTGTTTTATATCAAACATAATTTTGAAGAGTATGCTCTGCTTTTTAAGTATGCAACTGGTTTCATTATTAGTATGTTTTTTCTTTTGATATTCTATTGGGTGTCTTTAAGAAGTTTAAAAACTAGTTTTTTAAATACCTTAAAAGAGTTCATTTGGAAATTCCCCATGTTCCTCTCAGTTTCGATGGGGATGTCTCTGCACAACGGAATTGCTGTAATGGAAGGTTTTCTTGGAAAGAAATCTCCTTTCGTTAGGACGCCCAAATTCAACCTTGAAAAATCATCTGATAAATGGTATGGAAACAAATACTTGGCGAGCAGTATTGGTGGAGTAACGATTTTGGAAGGACTACTATTTTTATACTTTTTAGGTGGGATAGCTTTGAGTTTTTATTATGATAGTTTTGCCTTATTACCTTTATTTATAATGCTGAGTTTTGGGTTTGGCTATGTATTTTTCTATTCCATTTTTCATTCCTCTAAGTAGCTTTTCCATTTAATAATTATCAAATGCTAAATGTATCCTCTAGCCCGATACGCCAAATAACCAATCATTTCTTTTATCAATATTTCCCATCTCCAGATGGTTTCACTATTAGGAATAATTAAAGATGCTGGCACAAACCGGTTTTCTTCACCTATAAAATCAACGGAAAAAGGGGTGTATTTTAAATCAACTCGATCAAAACAACCCATTGATCTTCGCATATGCCAAGCTGCGGTAATTAATAGTAGGCTAGCATCTGGGTATTTTTCTTTGATAATTTCGTGAGTGAATAGTGCATTTTCAAAAGTATTTCTGGAGTCAGGTTCAATGATTATAACTGAATCAGGAACACCTAACCTGAGCAATAATTCTCGAGCTAAAACTGCCTCACTTTTTTCAGTTCCAAACATAAATCCAGAACCACCCGTCAGTAGAAATTTTTTAAACTTCCCTTTTTTATATAACTCATAAGCTTGGAAAAATCTAGCACCTCGTTCATTAAAATTATGCCGATCAGCATCTGGTTGAATAAAGAAATTGGAATAGCCTCCTAACAAAATTCCAATATCATATGGTTCTTTTACATCAGGGGTCGTAATCGTATCAACTTCCCACAACTTGATAAATAAATTAAAAATGAAGTGATTACTAAAGAATAAAGCTACTGAAATTGATAAAATTAAAGCCTTTTTTCTCCACTTTCCATTTTCACCAAATAAAGTATAAATAAGTGGAAAGACAATCCAATTGATGGGTTGGATAAGAAAAAACAATACTTTTGATAGGACAAAAAACATTCAATAAATTTGAAATTAGTTTAGAAAAGGTGGATGCATAAGCCCATAAATATATCGGTCAATTAGCTCAGGTTTCATTAAAAATGAAATCAAGATGATTCCTGTGAAGCCAAAAACTGCACCAGCAAGATGGGCGTCATGTCCAATATTATCATTTCCTTTTTTACTCATATAACTTTCATAGAAAAGATAAACTAAACCAAAAACTATGAAATAAAATTTAATACCTGGTAAAAAAATAAAATTTAATTTACTCCAAGGAGATATTACTAATAGTGCAAATAGAATGGCTGCGACTCCTCCTGATGCTCCTAAAGCGGAATAGTATTGATTGTTTCTATGTTTTAAAAAAGCTGGAATGGAACTAAATATTATTGCACCAAAGTATAACAAAAGGAATAGCAGTCGACCAGCCAATTCTCCGAATTGAGATAGGAAGAATAATTCAAGTGGTTCTCCAAAAACATAAAGTACCCACATATTCACTCCCAGATGCATCCAATTAGCATGAAGGAAGCCAGAAGTTAGAAATCGATAATATTGTCCAAATTCATTTACTGAGGAAGGATGCATTAAAAATTTGGCCTTCATTTGAGAATTATTGAATGCCTGATAAGAAATAATACAAGTGAAAATTATAAGTATTAATGTTAAGGTAATTTGAACACCTCCCATAGTTTAGAGTATTTTAAGAATGATGATAAGGTTCGTTTTTTAAGATAGTCAAAGCTCGATAAAATTGTTCAATAAAAAATAATCGAACCATTTGATGTGAAAAAGTCATAGCAGAAAGTGCTACCTTTTGTTGAGCTCTTTCATAAATTTCCTCTGAGAAACCATATGCCCCGCCAATCAAAAAAACTACTTTTCGGGCAGAGTGCTGAAGTTGTTTTTCCATCCATAATGCAAATTTTTCAGAAGTAAATGTTTTCCCTTTTTCATCTAATAAAATGAGTAGATCATTTTTTTCTAGTTTGCTTAAAATTATTTCTCCCTCTTTATTTTTTAAAAGATCTGGAGTTAAATTTTTAGCATTTTTTATGTCCGGTAAAACAACAGTTTGAAAAGGCACATATTTTCGAAGTCGCTTTTCATAAATATTCATTCCTTCTTCAAGGTATTTGAATTGAGTTTTTCCAACAACCCAAAATTCTACTTTCATGTAAAAGTATTGTTATTTTTTATTAAAACATATTTAATTCTTCCATCAAGGTATGTCTCTCAGGATATTGTTCTCGATATTGTTTAGCCAATTTGTAAACCAATTTTTTTGCACCAATATTCTTTAGATGATAAAAGATATCTCTGATTTTTTCTGAAGTTTGACGTCCCAAATGATTTCTCAAATATCCATCGAGTAATTCCTCATATAGTTCGAAAATCTCATTCTTGAAATCATCGATGAGTTGTTTATCATACTTTTCCAATAGATCTAAAGATCTATTTTTTTTGATAAATTCAATTAAATCAGAATACATTTTTTCCTCTGCAAATATCTTAGCAAAAGTATTTTTCTTTTGTGGAGAAAAGGACTGTTCTTCCATCAAATTAAGAATGTTTTTAACTTCCTTTTTCCAACCTTTAGTAACTGTATTTTTTAAAATCTGATAATAGTGAAGCTCATATGTTACTAAAAATCTTTTCCGTGAATATGTTGTTATATCTTGCTTTTGTTGAGTTTTCAAGGCTATATTTAACAAAATATCATCTAGCTTATTTCTAACCTTTACATTCTTTTGCATTTCTAAACCTTGCAAAGCTAAAACTTTAGCATCATCGTATTTCTTCTGATCAATTGAATTTTTGATTGCGGCTAAAAGTACTTCTGGCTCTTCCAAATTTTCATTAATAAATGCAGCTAAAGAAGTTTTTTTAAACCGATCTACTAATTTCATTTTAAACAATAGCAAGAGGCCTCTTTTCTTTTTATCGAAAGTATTAGATAATTCAGTTTCGATTTTTTCTAATAAAATATTAGCATTTTTTTTCTCAGTAGTCAAGTCGAGTAAGAACTCTAAAAAATGAGCGTTAGTTCCATATTTTTTATGCTCACGTCCATCGAATTTCTCCAAACAGAACTGCCATATTTCTTCTTTTAGTTCAGGAGCTAATTCTTTTTTTACTAAATTTTTTAAAAAAGAAAAAGCAGTATTCAGGAGAGCCAAAATTTTATCTTCATGATTTTCTGCTCGCTTAATATTTGGCGACAATTTGATAATGATTGCTTGCAAAATATCTGAAGCTTCAGAATAATGTTCTAAAGCAATTGCATCATCCACATGATCTAAAATATCATTAATGACTAATTGAATTTGTTGAAGGGAATTATATTTTATTTTATCCTTAGTAGTGGTCACCGAACTAAAAGTAGCTTGCAATAATTGCAAATATTTTTCTTTATCGTTTTCGACTTCAACTGCATGGGCAAATCGGGCTTTCAAAGAGAGTGCAAATTTTTTGTCAGTTCTTGCGTAGGCTCTGACAAAATTCTTTAAAGCTTCTGGATCAACAGAGTTTAAAACCGAAATTGTAGTTAATCTTTTATGCTTGGATTTAGTAGGTCTGATGGCTTTTTCCTTAGCCAATTGCACTTCTAAGAGATGTTTTCGAAGAGAAAAGAGACCAGCAATTATATGCTTACAGTGATTATTTTTGGAGGATAAATTTTGTTGGTAAACATCACAATCACAGGTTACTTTCTTTACTTTTTTGCCAGTCAATTGAATTTCGACTTCAAAAAAAATCTCCTTCTTCATCTCTTCATAGGATTCACTCACCTTCATTGTCCAGATCTTTTTTTCCAAATAAATCATACCTTGCACTAATCCTTCTTGGAGCAAGGCTTCGGCTTGTTCCACTACATTTTCTGGAAAGAATGATTCGATATTTTTTATTTCAAAATTCATTGGTAATACCCTGGAAATTTACAATATTTACGTTTATCCTATTAAACCTTATATCTTATTGGAAGGTTCATTCGTTGATTACTAAAGCCTTCAAAGCTACTGTTTATTAAGGAAAAAACTATTTTCAACCAGCAATAATATTATTATGAAAAAGGTATATTTTATTAGACACGCTAAATCGAGCTGGGATGACCCTGGATTAAGCGATATTGAAAGACCTTTAAACAGCAGAGGGGAGAGAGATGCTCCTTTTATGTCTAAAGTGTTAAAAGGTGAAAATGTGCAGGCTGATAAGTTAATCAGCAGTCCTGCCAATCGTGCTTTTACTACCGCAACTTACTTTGCCAATGAACTAAACATACCAGAACAGGCCATTGTCGTAAGAAAAGAAATTTATCATGCTTATCCAGAGGAGATCTTAAATATTGTTCGCAATCTTTCTAATAGTGATAATGTGGTTATCTTGTTTGGACATAATCCTTGCTTTACTAGTTTAGCAAATCAATTCTCAGATGAGTACATTCCAAATGTTCCAACCTGCGGGATCATAAAAGTAGAAGCAAAGGTTGATCAATGGAGTGATTTTGAGAAAGAAGGAAAGCTAACTGCGGTTTATTTTCCAAAGCAATATTTATAGTTTAAAAAAGGCTAAAAAAAGATAAATTAAATTCCTCCATTAATTAAAAACTTTCATGAAGCTAAAATTTTTCGTATTATTTTTTTTTATATCTTATGTCTTTTTAGGATCTCAACAAGAGGAAATAGAACTTCAGATTTCTGATGAGAAAATGATTAAAATCTTAACTGATTTACATATCTCAGAGGCGGCGATTTTAAGTTTGAATCAAAACATCAAGGACAGTATCTCCGTAGTTTATTATCAACAAATTTTTGAAATTCATGGAGTACAGGATTCTATATTTTATCAAGATTTAGAAATTTTGAGGAAGGATTCCAAGCGATTAGAGAAAATATATCAGAAAGTCTTGGTAGAGATAGAGCAGTTAGACTTATTAAAAGTAGAAGAAGATTCAGTCGGGATGCCCTCAAAAAAAAATAAGTAAAGTCCACAAGGATTGCAAACTTTACTTAGACTTATGAGAGAATAATTAAAAGGCTGAGTCAAATATAAGTGAAAGGAATTGAATTTTGAAAACAAATACTGCATGAATATGTAAAAACCGTCTTATAATGAATAAAAAACCCTTTTTGTCGAGTGAAAGATATTTCTATGGAAAATAAACAATTCAAAATACTGATCGTAGATGATGAAGATGACATTCTACAATTCATTCAATACAATTTGGAGAAAGAAAACTTCGAAGTTGTTACTGCCAATAATGGTAAGGATGGACTTAGATTAGCGGAGCAAGAAAATCCTGACTTAATCATTTTAGATATTATGATGCCTCAAATGGATGGGGTAGAGGTATGTAGGCAATTAAGGGCTAAACCAGCTTTTGACGAAACGATCATAACCTTTTTGACTGCAAGAGGAGAGGACTATTCTCAAATTGCAGCCTTTGACGTTGGTGGAGATGATTATATAACAAAGCCAATCCGACCTCGAGTTCTAATTAGTAGAATCAAAGCTTTACTTCGAAGAAAGAATAGGACTAGCCCTGAAATTTCCGATAATATTCTTACCATTAATGATTTATCTATAGACAAAGAAAAAGTAACTGTAAAAATTAAAGGTAAAGGAATTGATTTAGCCAAAAAGGAATTTGAATTACTCTCCCTTTTAGCTTCTCGTCCTGGAAAGGTTTTTACCAGAGAAGAAATTTTTCGAAAAATTTGGGGAAATGATGTTATCGTGGGGAATCGAACCATTGATGTTCATATTAGAAAATTGAGAGAAAAGATTGGGGATAAATATATTAAAACTGCCAAGGGAATAGGATATAAATTAAAAGAGTAAAATGAAAAATGATGTAGGATTGTTTGAAAGGAACAATTTTTCGTGGAGAGAATTAAAAAGGATTAGCGATTTTAAATTTAATATGAGTAAAAAAATAAAAAACCCTACCCCCCAATTAATTGCCATTTATTCCTCCCTTTGGATTACTGGGATCGTAGCAGCATTGCTACTTACCGTATTATTGATGAATAGTAATATTCAAAGACCAATTTTAGTATTTCTAGGAATAACTGTATTAAGTTTTATTACATCATTTAACATCATTTCTTATTTCTTAAAGAATTATATTTATCGAAAAATAAAATTGATTTATAAAAACATCCGAAGTACCAAAGTAACTGGATCTGAAAATTCAAAATCAGTCGACTTGACTAGTAATATTTTTGATGAGGTAGG
>CAYGRM010000035.1:0-12774 GCA_964352225.1 uncultured Saprospiraceae bacterium
GATTACTTTTTTGCATAGCATTTTTTTGATTATGATTGACAAAAATAAATATAACTGATTGATTATCAATAATTAACACAAATATCTTATTGATTTTTAATAAAAATTGTTTTTGAATTTTGAAAAATTAATTTGGACTTTTGAACTGTGCACGATACGAATCATTAAATCAAATATTATATTAAAATGGAAATTTTCTTAACTAATTACACCTCCTCATTTAAATAATCTAGAAAATTAAAACAACATGAATAAATTAAATTTAAAATATCTTCTGGTTATATTATTTTTCCCATTTTTATTGAGTGCTCAAGGTTGGGAAAAAATATACGATACTGGACTCAATGAAAATGTTGTAGCAGCCGACCTTACTCTTGACGGTGGAGTTATCATTGCAGGTACTGACATTGATAATATTAATAGTATTGGACATTCTTTTATGTACAAAACTGACTCTGATGGAAACCTTCAATGGGTATTTATTGACAGCATTCATACGGGAAATTTTGTCAACACACTTGAAGTCTTTAGCACCTCTGATGGAAATTATTTGTTAAGTTCTATCTATGGAAATAATCCTCCTGATAATGATTATGTCTTACAAAAAATAGCTCCTGGCGGCAACGTCATTTGGGAATATGAAATGACCACTCCATTTTTAGATTATGTAACTAACATTTCAGAAACAAGTGATGGAGGCTACCTTTTGACTGGTTCTTACTCTAGTAATTTAAATAGTGTTGGAGTTGTAAAATTGGATCAAGGGGGTAACGTTATTTGGGAAACAGGATTCACCAATCCAAATATTCCTTATCACCCAGGAAGCGTGATTAGTGCATCCAATGGAGATATTTTAGTAGTAGGATATCTGGGGTATTTTACTGCACAAGATATTTTTGTCAAAAGATTAGATAGCTCTGGTAATTTAATTTGGGAAAAAGAATTCGATCATTTCTCTAATGATTTCGGTCTTATTTTAGTTGAACTTCCTAATGATGAGTTTGCAATTGGAGGATCTAATTTTGAAGATATTGATAATAATATGGCCACTCTCTTAAAAATAGATGGCGATGGAAATGAATTGTGGTTCCAAGTTTATTCCTCTTTGGGACATCAACAATTGGGAGGATTACAGGTAACTTCAGATGGAGGTTTTGCTTTTAGTGGTTACAAACCTAACTCAAGTGGAACTTATAATGATCTTTATTTAGTAAAAACCGATTCTGATGGGAATCAACTTTGGGAAAATACTTACGGACGTAGTAAAAGTGAATATCTAGGAGAATTATTATTGACTTCCAACCAGGAATTTTTTATAGTTGGTTCTACCGAAAAACCTAATATTTTTGCGTACGATGTATTATTAGTTAAAACAGATAGCCTTGGTTATAGTTTTACCAATCAATTTTCAGGCTCCTTATTTAATGATGAAAACTTAAATTGCTTAAAAGAATCTAATGAAAATGGAATGAGTCAATGGTTGATAAAAGTGATCAAAGGAGACCAACAATTTTCTACACTTACTTCTGAATCAGGAGATTATTATTTCACGTTAGATACAGGTACTTATGATGTTGTGGTCAGTCCAATTTCTCCTTATTGGACTATTTGTGATACGACCTTTAACATTACTTTTACCAATTTCTTTGATACTACTCTTCAAGATATACCTGCTCAAGTAGAGATTGAATGTCCTCTTCTTGATGTATCTATTGGGACTCCTTTTATTCGAAGGTGTTTTCCTAACACCTACAATATTAATTACTGCAACTATGGAACTACAACTGCAGAGGATGCATACATCGAAATAACTTTTGATGAATATATGATCGTAAATTCTTCTAGTATTCCGATTACCAATCAAGTGGGTAATATTTTCACATTTGATTTGGGTGATATTGAATATAATACCTGTGGTTCTTTTACTGTTGATATTTCTCTCGGAGACTCTACAAATTGTGATTCAATTATTTTAGGTGCAACACATTGTGTAGAGGCGCACATTTATCCAGATTCAATTTGTTTGCCTAGCGGGAATTGGTCAGGAGCGAGTGTTGAAGTGGATGCCATTTGTACAGGAGATTCCATTAGTTTCTTTATTCAAAATGTTGGGATAGCTCCTACCCAACCTAATTTGCAATATATAGTTGTGGAAGATGATGTTATCCTATTTGATGGAAACTTTAGCTTAAATCCAATGGAAAGTGAAGTCGTTACGATACCTACAAATGGTTCTACTTTCCGATTGGAAGCAGAACAAGAACCCAATCATCCTGGAATGAGTATGCCGAACGTAAGTGTGGAAAATTGTGGTTTGCCAAGTACTACTTTTTCATTTGGATTTGTAAATATATTTGCCCAAGATGATGGTGATCCATTTGTAGATATTGATTGCCAGAATAATATTGGAGCATATGATCCAAACGATAAACAAGGTTTTCCTCTTGGCTATGCTGATGAAAATTATATCAACAGAGGTCAAGATATCGAATACATGATTCGCTTCCAAAATACAGGAACTGATACTGCTTTTAATGTTGTAGTAAAAGATCAATTGAGTGAATTTTTAGATATTTCAACTATTCGTCCGGGTGCATCGAGTCATGCTTATAATTTCCAAATTTCAGGAGATGGGCTAATGAATTTCACCTTTAACAATATCATGTTGCCCGATAGTTTTGTCAATGAACCTGCTTCGAATGGTTTTGTCAAGTTCAAGGTTTCGCAAAAACCTAACTTGGACTTGGAAACTCAAATTTTTAATCAAGCAGCGATTTATTTTGATTTTAATGCCCCAATTTTCACTAATGAAACTTTGCATACGATTGGGGAAGATTTCTTTGTAGTAAGTATAGAGTATCCTTCAGAAAAATCATTAGTGCAGGTAGCAGCTCATCCAAATCCTTTTACTCAATTCGTAAACTTTGAAATTGAAGGTTTGGAAATCAACAATGGCACCTTCCAATTATTTGATGCGATGGGGAGAATATTAGTTCGGCAAAATTTCAACAACAATACATTTACATTTCAAAAATCAGACCTGCGAGCAGGAATTTATTTCTTCACCATCGAAGAAAATGGTCAATTGATTTCCAACGGAAAATTAATTGCGCAGTAAAAAATATAGCTAAAAACTAACACTATTTTTCTTTTTTAAAAACTTAAAAGCCTTGCTATCATTACGATAACAAGGCTTTTACATTTTCTTAAAAAAATAACGATACGGTCTTCATGATGAGATTAACCATTCCTTCTAAGACCTTCTCAAATCTAACGTATGCGGAAATTCTCGACTCATGGGAATTTGTCGCACCGAAATATTTTCTTTGATTTCTGTATTGACGGTGATATAATTTTTCTGCTGAGATTCAGAATTATTGGTTGGATTAACGATAGTCGTATCACTTTTAGGCGTATGATTAAATTCCCAAAAGCGAGTAATCCTTCTGCTTTCTGCCTCCAAACTATTGACTGGAAAAGTATCGTAACTTCTTCCTCCAGGATGCATCACATGATAAGTACATCCTCCAATCGAACGCTCATTCCAAGTATCATAAATATCAAAAACCAAAGGTGTATTCACGTCAATCGTGGGGTGAAGAGCGGAGTGTGGCGCCCAAGCTTTGTAACGAATGGCCGCAACATATTTTCCTGCAAAAGAAGTTTTGACCAAAGGCACTTGAATGGAATTACATAAGACCATGTACCGTTCAGGATTAAAATCTTCCACCAATATTTCCAATTTTTCCACAGAAGAATCTACGTATCTCGCGGTACCTGTACTTGCCATTTCTTCGCCCAAAACAATCCAAGGTTCGATTCCTGCTCGAAGCGTCATTTCCACATTATCCACTTTTAAGGTTCCATAAATCGGAAACCTGAATTCTAGGAAAACATCTAACCATCGTCGATCAAATTCAATATCATGTTGATTCAAGTAATCTACTACTTCATACATATCTTCTCTCACAAAATGATGCAACATGAATTTGTTATGCAAGTCTGTCCCCCAATGAATGAGTTTATTTTTATAAGGTGATTTCCAAAATGCTGCTACTAACGAACGAATCAAAAGCAATTGCACCAAACACATTTCTTTGTGTGGAGGCATATCAAATCCTCGCAATTCTAAAATCCCCAATCGCCCTGTACTGGAATCAGGACTATATAATTTGTCAATGCAAAATTCCGCACGATGCGTGTTTCCAGTCAAGTCAGTCAAGAGGTTTCTGAAGATTCGATCGACCAACCAAAAGGGCGGGTCTTCGTATCGTTCCAATTCTTTAAACGCAATTTCTAACTCATATAATATATCTGCTCGACCTTCGTCTACCCGAGGTGCTTGACTAGTTGGGCCGATAAATTGCGAAGAAAAAAGATAGGAAAGCCCTGGATGATTTTGCCAAAAATTAATCATTGAACGCAGTAAATCTGGTCGTCTTAAAATCGGACTATCAGCTGGAGTTTTTCCGCCAAGCGTGATATGGTTTCCACCGCCTGTTCCTGTATGTTTTCCATCCAACATAAATTTGTTGGTACCCAACCCTACTTCTTCAGCTGCATCAAAAAGCACATCATAAATTTCATTTAATTCTCCCCAAGTTTGCGTAGGATGAATATTGACTTCGATTACTCCTGGATCAGGAGCGACTACCAATTTCACTATTTCGTTATGATGAGGTGCTTGATAGCCTTCTAAAACTACTGAGATATTTAATTTTTCCGCAGTCAATTCTATCGTGTGCAGTAAGTCTAGAAAATGATTCACCTCCTCGACCGGCGGTAAAAAAAGATGCAAATTGCCATTAACCACTTGCGCACAAATAGCTGTAGTAAAAAGGTCTTCGCTTTTATATTTAGAAACTTTTGTAGCTCGCTCAGCAATCTTTTCTCGAATCGCAAATCGATCAACTAATTCAATTTTATGCTCAAAATTATTAGCAGGCACGACAATGTCTGCTACTTTTTTTGGTTTTACTTTTAATCGATTTAAAGGTAGGCGCAATCCAATTTGAGAATTTCCCGGTACTAAAAAAAGATTTTCCCTTTCAAATTTCCACAAACAACTTTCCCATTTTTCATCTACCAAATCATACTGAAGTGGCAATACGAATCCAGCAGGATTTTCGATCCCTCGTTCTAATATTTCCAGTAACGTTTTTCTTTCGATGCTTAATTTTTCTTTGTTAGTTCTTGCATCAAAATCTTTAGGTAGATTTTGTTTTTCCCAGAGGTAATAATATTTATCCTCGTAAGCAGGACGAACACATTTGGAATCAACACCAAGATTTTGGGATAAAATTTCCATGAACTTATTAGCATCCGTTTCCGTAGTTTTTCCTTTTGTATTTGGGTTTGCCAGTAATTCCTTTTTCTCCCAAATCGTTTTTTGATCTTTTCTCCAATAGATAGCATCTTGCCATCTTGGGACAGGTTCGCCGGGATACCATTTGCCTTGACCAAAATGTAAAAATCCACCTTTGCCAAAAGCTTCTTTTAGTTTATGAGTCAGTTCGAGTGCCATGGTTCTTTTATCTTTACCATCAGCATCCTCGTTCCATTGCTTGGATTCCATATCCTTGGCGGAGATAAAAGTCGGTTCACCTCCCATCGTCAATCGCACATCTCCATCCGCTAACATTTGATCTACTTTGAAACCAAGTTGATGCATTTGGTTCCATTGAACTTTAGTATAAGGTTTAGTCACACGAGGCGTTTCATAAATCCTTTCCACAACATTTTCAAATTCAAACTGGACTTGAGTTGGTTCCGTCATACCTGTAACTGGTGCCGCACTTTCAAAAGAAGGAGTACACGCCAATGGAATATGTCCTTCTCCAACAAATAATCCACTTGTCGCATCTAACCCAATCCAACCTGCTCCAGGAATGTAAACTTCTGCCCAAGCATGCAAATCAGTAAAATCTTCTTCCGGACCAGATGGGCCATCTAGTGCTTTGACATCTGCCTTTAATTGAATCAAATATCCCGATACGAATCTTGCAGCTAAACCAAAATGACGAAGCAACTGAACCAACAGCCAAGCAGAATCTCGACAAGAACCGAGTTGTTTTTCGAGGGTAACTTCGCAAGGTTGTACTCCCGTTTCTAAGCGAATGGTATAATTGACTTTTTGATAAATATAATTATTAATGGCTACTAAAAAGTCAATCGTATTTTGATTTTCAAACTTTTTACAATCGGAAAAGCATTGTTTTAATTTTTCTCCAGACTCCGTTATTTCTAAATAAGGTTTTAATTCTTTGAGTAAAGATTGGTCATAGGCGAAGGGAAATTTTTCAGCGTATTCATCCAAGAAAAAATCAAATGGATTGATAGAAACCATATCCGCAATGACTTCCACATTGATGGAAAATTCTTTTACCAAATCATGAAAAACAATTCTCGCTTGATAATTTCCAAAAGGATCTTGCATCCAATTGATGAAATGACCGCTTGGAAAAATATTCAAAGAGTATCCTAATATTTTAGTTCGAGAATGTGGACAAGGTCGTAATCGAATAACTTGTGGCCATAATTTGATGGGCTTATCATATATATATTTCGTATTATGTTTGATTGCAACGTGAATACTCATTTGTAAAATTTATTTTAAAAAATATGACTTGATGAATAGCTGTAGATTCTAAATAGTTTTAATTGGTTGGAACGACTTGAAGTAAGTTTTAGAAGTTGTTAGAAAAAGTATAATTTCTTAAACCTCTATTTGAAAATCAAGATAAAT
The DNA here is from genome assembly GCA_964352225.1 of uncultured Saprospiraceae bacterium. Lineage (GTDB taxonomy): Bacteria > Bacteroidota > Bacteroidia > Chitinophagales > Saprospiraceae > CAJQQY01. The sequence continues at coordinate 6,746 of CAYGRM010000035.1, forward strand.
CTGTTTACCTCAAATTTCTAAAATCATTAAAAAAAATCAAAATATTATATTTTTATTTTTAACTTGAGCGAAAAGTAATCAAAACTTAGGATACCTAATCAATTATCATCCAATTATAAATTGGATTTTTTTGTTTTTTATAAAACACTATGAGCGTTAAGTCTTTTACTAAAAACATTCCTAACCTAGTAAGCCAATATCAATAAAATCAGCACTCGGAAGTCAGATTATTCTATTAGTCAGACTTTTTCATTAGGTGTTTTCTAACTACTTCATTTTTTGAAGATAGTAGAAAACTGCATTTTTTTTTCTAATTCGATTTTATGTTGCCTCGACATCAATGTAAATCAAAATAAAAACAACCTTTAAAACATGATAAATTTTTTGGATAAATATAAAGAACAACAAGGAATGTTTGATGAGGTTGCTCGCGACTTAGCAGTAGGTGGTACTCAATATGGCGCTTTCATCAAGATGATCTCAGGGATGCCGAATGAGGAATTTAAAACTCATAGTGAAAATGCTAAATTATCTTTCTTAAATCAAGGCGTTACTTACGCACTTTATAATAAAAATGAAAGTGTAGAACAGATCTTTCCCTTTGACCTTTTTCCCAGAATTATTAATCATGAAGAGTGGGATATCATCGAACGAGGTGTTATCCAAAGAAATATTGCATTAAATCATTTTATCCATGATGTATATAATGGTGGAAAAATATTAAAAGATAAAGTAGTACCTGAAGACTTAATCAAAACCTCTGTCCATTATTGCAAATACATGGAAGGTTTTTCCCCAAAAAAGAATATCTACTGTCACATTAGTGGAACCGATATTATCAGACATTCTGATGGAGGGTATTATGTGCTAGAGGATAATTTGAGAAGTCCATCGGGAGTCAGTTACGTTTTGACTAATCGATTGGCGATGACCCGTGTAATTCCTGAAGCATTTAATAATACAGCAGTTGAACCGGTCAGTAATTATACTGACAAATTATTACAGGCACTTTGGAGTGTATCGGGAAGAGAATTGGGAGATATATTTTGTGTTTTGCTTACTCCAGGTTCTTATAATTCGGCTTATTTCGAGCATACTTTTTTAGCTCAAAAAATGGGTATCGAACTGGTGGAAGGTAGAGATATGTTTGTAGAAGATGACTTTGTTTATTTGAAAACTATTGGTGGCAAGATCAGAGTAGATGTTATTTATAGAAGAATTGATGATGATTTTTTAGATCCAGAAGTTTTTAATCCTAAATCTTTTCTTGGAGTAAGCGGATTAATGCGAGCTTATATCAAAGGTAATGTTACGATTGTGAATGCACCTGGAACAGGAATTTCTGATGACAAAGCCGTGTGTTCATATGTACCAGATATGATCAAATATTACTTGGATGAAGATCCAATTATTCATAATGTACCTACCTACATTTGCGAAAGACCAGAAGAATTAAAGTATGTATTGGAAAATATCAAATCTCTCGTGGTGAAACCGGTGGATATGTCGGGAGGCTATGGCGTTTGTATTTGTGATCAAATGACAAACGATGAGATTGATGAACTCAAGCAAAAAGTGAAAAGCAATCCAAGGAATTTTATTGCTCAACCCAAAATGCTCTTGAGTACCCATAGTACTTATATTGAGGACAGTCAATCCTTTGAGCCAAGACATATAGATTTGCGAACCTTCACGATTCTTGGAGATGAAGAACCATTTGTCCTGCAAGGAGGATTGACTAGAACGGCATTGACTAGAGGTAGTTTGATCGTAAATTCTTCACAAGGAGGAGGTTCAAAAGATACTTGGATTGTAAAAGAAAATGATGCAACAGGAAGTCAGCAACAACAGCAGACGTAGTTTTATTCCTATTTTTTTTTCAAAACTTATTTTCATACATAACTACAAAAATAATTTTCAATGTTAGCAAGAGTTGCCGAAAGTTTGTACTGGATTGGAAGAGATATAGAAAGAAGTGAACATTGTTCTCGATATCTCAAAGTTCAATTTTTTTCAACGTTGGATGCTCCAATGTCTCAGAACAAAGATTTCACGTTACGTTCTATTTTATTTATGTCAGGATCTGATTTTAATACGGATTCTCCGCTGGCAGCAAAAGAAGTTTGGCAAAAAGTAATTTTTGATTCCAATAATAGTAGTAGCTTAAATAGTATTGCACAGAATGCTCGAGAAAATGCTCGAAGTATTCGGAATAGCATCTCTACTGAACTGTGGGAATCGATCAATAAATGGTTTTTATTTAGCAAGTCTATGGATGCAGAATCCTTTAATTCATCCAAAATATTTTCCTATACAGAACAGATGAATACCCACATTGCATTGGTGAAATCCAATATTTATAATACCCTTTTGCATAATGATATTTGGAATTTTATTTGTCTTGGTATTTATGTGGAAAGGTCATTACAGGTACTGAGAATATTGAGAAGTAAGATATCTGATAGCATCATCTTAAGTAATAATGGGGCAAATTATCCACTCCTTCAATATCAATGGACAACTCTGCTCAAGTCGTTAGAATCGTTTGATGTTCACAAAGGTCAATATAAAGGTCATTTATCTAAAGAAACCATATTTGAATTAATCTTAACCAATGAGAAATTTCCACGATCGCTGAAATATTCTCTCAATAAAGTATTACTCCATTTAACAAAAATCTCAATAAAGCCTGCTTCATTTGACGATGTATTTTCCCAATTTGAAACTGAAATCAAGGAATGTACGGTGTTCGAAAATTCCTCTGACGAAGATGAAGTCATTAATTCTATTGCAGAAATACATGATTGTATTTCAAATTTTCATTTTAAAATAGAGAAATTATATTTTCAATAAACTCTGGTTTAAATGTTGCGTATATTTGTGCTTTGCAATTTGCAAAAATTCAAATTAAGGACTTCTAAAAGTCTAATCTCGTGACTAAATAAAATAAAATATGACTTATTGCTTAGGTATCATTGTTAAGGAAGGGTTAGTGGCGCTTGCTGATACTAGAATTACTTCAGGATCAGAAACGACTACTTCAAAAAAAATATCGCTTCATTCCAATGAGCATGGGACTGTTTTCTTGATGACTTCTGGACTTCGATCTATCAGAGATAAGGCGCTTACTTACTTTGAGGAAGTATTGGAGAGTGAAGGGAAAGATTATACTAAAATGTATAATGTCGTCAATGCTTTTGGTAGTCAACTTAGGCGGGTCGCAGAAGAAGATAAAGCAGCTTTGGCAGCATCCGGTTTGAGTTTTAATCTTTTTACCATTGTTGGTGGAAAACTAAATGAGGATAAAACTCATAAATTATACCTGCTCTATCCGGAAGGTAATTGGATAGAAATTGGAGTAGCTACTCCTTTTGCAATTATTGGAAATTCTGGTTATGGTAAACCTATTTTGAATCGGGTTTTGAATTATAATTCTTCCATCCGATTTGCCTTGAAGACGGGTTTTCTTTCTTTTGATTCGACCCGAGTGAGTGCTAACGATGTAGGTTTTCCACTAGATGTGGTAATTTATAAAGGGGAGACTGGAGAAATTATTGAAAAACGATACGAAGAATCAGACCTAAAAGACATCTCCTCCAAATGGGGTGATAGCCTCAGTAAAATAATTAAAGAAATACCTGAAGAATGGATAGATGAAATCAATGTCCTATCAGCAAATGCGGATCAGCAAATGTTTATTTCTACTCAACAGTAAAACAGAAAAAAGCCTTCAATAAAAGTGAAAAAGCCTTGTTATCATCATGATTACAAGGCTTTTTTATTCTTTAAAGAATCATTCAACCAAATTACGTTTTCTTCTTCTTCTTCTTTGCCGCGGGGAACAATACATTATTTAAAATCAATCGGTACCCAGGAGAATTAGGATGTAAGTTCAAATCCGTTTCTGGATCTTCCACATAATGTCGATAATCTTCTGGATCATGCCCTCCGTAAAAACTCCAAGTTCCTTGTCCATAAGTTCCATGAATATATCGCACTTCACCCGCAGGTTTATTTTCTCCTAAAATGAGTACATCAGATTTGATATATTGTTTTCGGTAAGCAGTTGTTTGCCCCATAAAACCTTTAACTGTTCGAGTATGATTTTGGGTCAACATCGTTGGAACGGGATCCCATTTTGCAGAAAAATCAAACAAATTAAAATAGTCTTGTTTTGCAGTTACGGTTCGACCTTTGTAATTATCAATTTCAGAATATTCGTATTCGAAGGGATCTTTGACCAATTTAAAATCTTTGAAGGCGAAAGTTTTTGAATAATCTAACTTGCTTTGCGCATTCGGATCGGGGCCATCACCATCATACATATAATCGCAAATGTCCACACCTTCTGCCGCCAAAGCGATATCATAAGTATCGGTCGCCGAACACATCGCAAACATAAAACCACCTCCACCGACAAATTCTTTTACTCGCTTAGCTACATCTAATTTCATTTGAGATACTTTCGAATGACCCAAACTTTTCGCCATTTCTTCCATCGTTCTCACATTTTCTTTATACCAAGGATAGCTGTGATACATCCGATAAAATTTTCCATATTGCCCCGTAAAATCTTCGTGGTGCAAATGTAGCCAATCATATTCCGCCAATTTATTATCTAATACTTGCGGATCATAAACAGTCTCATATGGAATTTCTGCGTAGGTCAAAACTAAAGTAACCGCATCATCCCAAGGTTGCAACCGTTCTCCCTTTGCATTGAACTCAGGAGTATAAACGGCAATCTTTGGTGCGACTTCTAATTTGATCACATCTTGATTAACTTCTGGATTGGAAATCTCTCTTTGGATTTTTGCAAAAGCGGCATCTGGAATTACTTCGAAAGAAACATTTCGAGTTTTACATTCTTTCTCAAAAATAACATTATGTCGAAAGGCGAAACTTCCACCTCGATAATTCAATAACCAAAATGCTTCCGCTCCATTATCGATTACCCAGTATGTGATTCCGTATGCTTTAAGATGATTTTTTTGTTTTTCATCCATTGGCAAGATCATGTAGGCTGCCTGCATTTGGATGGCGATAAAAAAGAAAATAGCTAGAGTGAAAAATTTTTTCATGAAATCTTTTTTTAGTTTTCTATTGAAAATTGGTAAAATCTATTTAATAAACGTCCGTTTTACTTCAAAGGTTATTCAATAATGCGTTAAAAATAATTAAACTTTGCATCTTTATTTTCGTAATGTATCTTTGAGCGATTTTTTATTAAAGACAAAGAAAAATAAGAAAGGTAATCAGTAACCTAAAATTATTACTTTTTCAATTATAACCAACTGATTGCCAATGTATTAAACCAATAATTAGAATCACCATTAACCATAAAATAACTTGGAAGATTTAACTTTTCAATATCCTACTTGGTACATTTTATTTTGCGCAATTTTAGGATTAAGTGTTGCTACTATTTTATATTTTCGAGATAAAACCTTTAAGGAGACCTCAGATTCACTCAAATGGATTTTGGGAATCATTCGATTTTTGAGTGTGACCTTAATCAGTATGTTACTGTTATCCCCGCTTTTAAAGTCCATAATTTCTGAAACCAAAAAACCGGTTATCGTCTTGGCACAAGACCAATCTGAGTCCATTTTGGCAGATATGGATGAGGCTCAAGCACAAACTTACCAGCAATCTTTCAGAGACTTAAGCAAAAAATTAAGCGAGAATTATGACGTCAAAGAATATGCATTTGGCGAAACAGTTCGGGAAGGAATTGATTTTCAATTCAATGATAAGGTGAGTAATATTTCAGATTTTTTGAAAAACGTATACGACTTATACAGCAATCAGAATTTGGGTGCGGTAGTCCTAGCTACTGATGGAATTTATAATCAAGGAAGTAATCCAATCTATGCAGGAACCAAATTAACTGCCCCTATTTATTCGATTGCCTTGGGAGATACGACGGCAAAAAAAGACTTAATTCTCAAGCGAGTTTTTCATAATAAAATTGCTTATCTCGGAGATAAGTTTAGTGTCCAAATTGACATCGCTGCAAAAAATTGAAC